>CAYOKY010000007.1:0-17775 GCA_964404695.1 Microcaldota archaeon
TTATTAGGTCCCGTATCCCTAAACAGCTTGAACTATTTAGGCAAGGTAAACTTAGTAAGAAACAGGAATCAACATTAATCCGAAATGTTTATCTTTATGGGACAGCTGAGCATAATCTGGAATTAATAAAAACAGGTAAGATTACAAATGAAAACACACAATTTAGGTTGGCTTCAAATATTTGTGAGAAAGGTAACAGGGAGGATATCTATCAGGCTTTGGAATCTGACAAAATAACCGGGTTTGCTTCAGAAGAAATCCTGGTTGCACAGCTTCTTCAAGATGGATATTCAGCTTCAGCATATGGTTTGTATGTGTCTGGTAAAATTAAATATTTTTCATCATTAAGTTTACTTGCAATTAACATTGGTAGGTATTATACACCTGATCAGGTATTAGAAGTTATTAGGATTGGAGATGATATTAGTGACCTGGCACAGTATCAGTTGGCTCAGAATATTAGAACCAAAGGGATAGCAAATCAGGCGTTCAGAGCTTTTATTTTAGGTCATATAAAGTATTGTTGTGCACAGGATTTGCTTGCAGAAAAGATTGCTGAATCCGGCACAGCAGAACAATCAACTATGTTGCTTATATCTGGTCTGGTAACAAGTGAAAGGGCACAATCCCTTCTCTGTGAAAATGTTTTTTATAACGGTGACGAGGACCAAGCATGCAGAGCTGGTGCATCAAAATATGTTGTGAATGGAAAATTAAAAAGTCAGTTATTGGCTAAATTCCAGGAATCAGGTGCATTAAATTAAGTTTTATTTATTTTTGATTTTGGTGATATTATGATGGCAAGGCATAAATTTACTCAACGTGAAGGAATGAAGGAAAGGATGAAAAAGGTAAACGTTTTCTTTGGAAAAGTTTGGAATTTAGCAGGTAAAGATTTTAGTGAATTAAGAATAGATATTATCGAATCCCGTATCCCTAAACAGCTTGAAAAACTTAGAATGGGCAAACTTAGTAAGAGACAGGAAGCAAAATTGATTAAATGGGTTTGTTTTTATGGGAATGCAGCCCAGGCTTTGGATATCATTGAGAATTGTAAGGACATAGACGAAAACAGTCAGATTGTTTTTTCAACCAGAATTAATTTGATAGGAACTGCAATTCATGCATTTAAAGCGCTGATGTCAGGAAAAATAACTGTGAAAGAAGCACAGATTAGTTTGACAAAAAAAGTTCGTGCAGGAAAAATAGTCCAGGCCTCTGCATTATTAAGGTCTGGAATAGTAACAAGTAAAGCAGCCCAATACTTTTTAGTGGACAAGGTTTGTTGTGAGGGAAGTGCTGACCAGATCTTTGAAGTAATTATGTCTGACAAAGTAATAGGCGAAGAAGACAAAGAATTGTTGGTGGAAAGACTAATTAAGATGAAAGGAACTTCTGAACAGGCAATGCGTGTTATTGATTCTGGAGTTGTTTTAAGTGAAAAAGCTTTAGAGTCTTTGGTAGATAAAATTTATGATGACGGAACAATTGCCCAGGCTAAGACTGTCTATGACTCAAAGAAGATAACAAATAAAGATCTAAATGATAAGTTATTGTCTAAGTTTCAATTAAATGGGCAGTAACTCAAAAAACTGATTAAACACTGTTTTATTATTTCTTTAATTTTATTTGCGTCCTTAATTTTTCTGCGATTTTTTCCTTTTTATAATCATCCAAAAAGTCATTATAAATTTTAATTGCTTTCTTAATTATGTCTGATATTTCAAATTTCTTATCATCAATTTGGGTTATAGGTATAACTTTGCCCGACGTATTAGTTAGGACAAATCCTTTATATTTTTTAATCTCATAATACTTGAGTTTTCGTTCCTGAACTTCAATTCCCTTTTCAGTTATCGCTTGAATCAAAGTCCTTTTTGTTACTCCGTCTAATACTTTATCTTTTGGCGGTGTAAAAATCTGCTGACCGTTAGTGAAGAACAGGTTTGATCGTGTTCCTTCGTTTACGTAACCTTCATCATCAATAAGCAATGTGTCATAACAATCATTTTCCTTAGCTTTTTTGAACGCGAGATAACTTTTCAGCATACTAAGTGTTTTGGCTTTTGGGAAATCCCTGACACATTTAGTGGTAATGGTTTTTACACCTTGTTTGTAATTTTTTTGAGTTAAATACAAGGGTGCTAACCCGAAAATATACAGGTTATTCCTGTCATCATCTCCAAGAAGTAAAATCTTAACATTATATGACTGCTCGTCAATTTTATCTACGAGTTGTTCAATATATGTTTTGATTTCCTTTTTTGTATAATTAGTTTCCATCCCTATTATTTGTGCAGATTCAATTAACCTTTCAGCGTGCTCATCAATGAAAAATATTATGTTATTTCTAACTTTAATTGTTTCATAAACACCGTACCCGTAACAGAAATGAATATTGTCAACTGATACTTTTGCTTGTTCGACAGGAAGTATTCTGCCGTTTAATGAAAAATAGTTTCCTAACATTATACTACCTTATACTATTTTACCATGGGCACTTAATCTCCAACGTTGTTTAAATAATCGTGATACTGCAACTTTATCTTTCTTGTCAGTGCAAACCTGTCTTTTTAATCTGACTTGAATGTTATCCTTGTTAGATTTCATGATTACTCCAATAAGTGAAGCAGTTCCTACACTGATAACTAAAGGTTCACCCAACTTGAAATTGTTATTGTCAAAGTCAGTTCTATCAAATAATGTATAATCTATATTTATTATGTTGGTGGGTTTGGGCAAAGTACCTGGTTTGCCTATTACTTGTCCAATCATTCCATCAGATTTAGTTGTGGCAGGGTCAAGTTTGGTTTCAATTGCAACCAGTCCTCCTGGATGAACACTGTCTCTTTCTTTATCACCGGCATGAAGTGTTTTGATTTCGGTTATTATTGGTTCAATCTTTTCATTGAACATAAGTCCAGGGCTTATCTCAATTTCATCTCCAATCTTTAATTCGCCTTGCAATAATGAACCGCCAAGGACACCGCCTGTTAATTTGCTAATGCTTGTGCCTGGCTTATTAACATCAAATGATCGTGTAACATACATCTTGAAATCTTTTTTGCTATCCCTTTTTGTTGTTGGTATGGTTTCTTCAACCGCTTTAATTAGTGATTCAAGGTTAATACCGTAATTAGCAGATGTTGGGATGATGGGAGCTTTAACATTAAACATTTCCAAAAATTCTTTTAATGAATTATAATTTTCTATTGCTTTATCCTTGTCAACCAAATCAATCTTGTTTTGTACTACTACTATATTCTTTATGTCCAATGCTTCCAAGACCATTAAATGTTCCTTGGTTTGCGGTTGCGGACATTTTTCATTGGCTGCAACGAGTAATACTGCACCATCTATGATTGCAGAAGCAGAAATGGCAGTTGCCATTAAAGTTTCGTGGCCTGGCGCATCCAGAATTGAAAGTTTTCTTACGAATTTGCCTTTCTTACCGTTTGGGAAGTCAGGTTTCATCCAATAATTTTCATCATTTTTATAAATGCATACGTCAGAATACCCAATCCTGATAGTGATGCCTCGTTTAAGTTCTTCGCTGAATGTGTCTGTCCATTTACCGGTTAACGCTTTAGTTAAACTGGTTTTACCATGGTCAACGTGTCCCAACATTCCAATATTTACTTCAGCTTGTCCGGTATCCATCCAATCACTTTTTCTTCTTTTCTTCTTTTGGCATAAGTTCGCTTAATGGAGTAGATCCTTCCTCAACTGCATATGTATTAATCTGAGAGATAGTTTCATCAATCGTGTTGCCTCTTATCATCTTACGTTTTCTTTCGCCTTTTCGTTTGATTTTATAGCCGGGTCCTTTGCTTAACAATAATCTTTCTTTATTGTTGCCTTCAATTTCCGGGCGCATTGGAAAACCTGAGTCATCGCTACCCCCGGTAATTTTAAGTTTATAACCAGGTATGCCTATCAAATCACCGTCAAACGTTTCACCAACCTTTTTACCGATAACTATGCCTGTTTTATCTTCGGTAAGTTCAGTTTGAAATGTTTGACCATTTTTTAAAGATACTATAATTTTCATAAAATCACCTGACTTAATTTAAATCTAAATTTAATTTATTAAACAAATTATAAAGAGATTTTTTTATAAACCTTTGGATTTATTTAGTTATTTCCTGGTTTTATGATTTTTTTGTTTTATGATTTTTTATTATAAACTTAAAGTAGATTTACTTTACAATATGGCAAATACTTTACAATCTGGCAAATTTATCTTTCAGTAAAATTTATAAACCTAACATGATTTTACTAAAACATTAATGGAGGTGTACAATATGGATATAGTAAATATGACTTCTACACAGTTAAGCGCAATAATCAATACGTTTGATCTTAATATTATAATTCCGAACTTGTTTTCAGTATTGGTTTTCGTTTTGCTTTCAGTAATTGGTTACTTTGTTGCCAAGTTTATTGGAGGACTATGGAGACATGCTTCAAAACATATGGATCTTGAAGGTATGTTAAAAGAGCACGGCATTCACAATGCATTGTTGGGTTGGACATTGACAGGAGTAATTAAATTAATCATTGAATTATGGTTATTCTTGTTATTTGTTGGCTGGGCATCACATATGGCAAATTTTGATTTCTTGACTGAAAACATTCAGGGAGTTATTGCATATTTGCCTGACCTTGTTAAAGGATTAGCGATAATAGTCATTGCATTACTGTTTGGTGATTATGTTACTAATACTATTAAGAGGAGCAGGACACCATTCTCTAAAACCATTGGATTGGTTTTGGAAGTAGTAATTGCATATATTGGTGTTGTGATAGCTTTACCATTGATCCTTCCGGGTGCAAGCACGTTCTTGCTTGAGCAAACATTTATGACGGGTGTAAACGCGTTGTTTGCTACAGTAACAATCGCTCTTGGATTTGGCGGTGCTATAGCTATCGGGTTGGGTTCAAAGGACTCAGTAAGAAATATTGTTAAGAAAAAAGAGAAGGAAATTGAAAAAATCATTTAATTCTCTTTTTAACTTTTTCTTTTTATATTTTAATCTATTAAATGACAATTAATAACAATTTGAAAGAATAACAATTTGAAAGATATAAATTTGAGTGTATGGGCCAGTGGTCTAATCCGGTATGACGTCTCGTTCGCATAATTTAACAATCTTTGGGATGTTAAGTTCGGTAAACGAGGAGATTACGGGTCCAAGAAACTTTTTCTTTTTTAAAAAGGAAAGGTTTGGACAAATCCCGTCTGGTCCATTTTTATGTTTTTGAATAATTGTAATTTTGTACACTTGACGGTGTACTAACGATAGATTTATAATAATTCAATTGCTGGTATGAATTGGTGGTTAGATGAAAAAGATTGGTTTGGTTTTGTTAATAATTGGAATACTTTCATTTATTGTTGCAGGCATTTCTGCGTTGATGATATTTAATCAAATCCCCGGCTTTATCCCAATTGACATTAACAGTTTACTTTTCATAGGTTCAATTATCGTTTCTGTGATTTTAGTAAGTTTAGGTTTACTGCTTATAATAATTGGATTGTATAAAGAAAGAAAAGGGTATGGGCACAGAGTTGTCAAAAACAATGTGGTAACTAAACCTATAATAAAAACAGTTGTTTCCAAACCCATGGCAAAAAAATCTAAGGTCCATTTTAAACAACCAGTCGTTGTTAAATTAAAAAATAAAAATATAACCTCGAAGAAAAGAACAACAAGCAAGATAAATAAGACCGTAACCAATAAACCAAATAAAAAAACAACAAAGAGTAAAACAAAGAACAAAACAACAAAGCAACCAAAGAAAAAAACAATAAAGAGAAAAACTACCAAACAAAAATCAAAACAAACTAAACAAAAGTAATTATGGTGATTTCTTGGTAATGCAATCAGAGATTGATACTATTATTAATTGGTGTGAGAAAATTAAGCAGATTAAAAATAAAATCTGTATAGTGGAACGTAACCCGTTTAATGATAAAATTAAATGGACTCAAAGTAAAGTATTTATTGAGATTGACAGGCCGATGGGTGTTTCCAACAGGGCCTCTTTAGTTTATGATTCACGAACTAAACAACTTTGGCATTACATAGGCAGGTCATGGAGAAGGGTGGTTGTAGATGTTAACTAAAACTAATATTTTATTTGTTTTATTTATTTTGCTTATTAATATGTTTTTCATGGTTTTCATGGGCTGTACTGACGACATTGATGATGTGGCAGTTGAAGAGAAAGAGGAATGGAACTATTCAGAAATGAAAACGTATTCTGATGAAGAGAAAATTCTAAGTGAAGTTGTTAATCTTGAAATTAATGATTATCCGATTTATGCAGTTGGTGATTGTGCGTTGTTTCAGGATAACTATGACCGTGACCAGTGTTTTATTCAATGTGGTGAATATCTCAACAAACATGAAGTGTGCGCTTATACAAATAATCCTGACGAATGTTATTATCTGATTGGGCAAAAGGGTAATCTTGAAGCGTGTAAAAAGATTAGCAATGATGTTCAGCAGGAATGTTATTATGGTGTGGGACTAAATTTCGGTAATCTTGAAGCGTGTGAACTTTACGGCGATGGACCGGATTCTGAAAAATGTTATCTCAGTGCATATGAACTAAATTCTATTACTGATTGCAGTAAATTCAACAGATTAAAACAATGGTGTGAATTTGACAGGTCCATTGATTTATCACATTTTAATTCTTCAAGGATTGCAGTGGGTAGTGATATGTTTGATTGTTTTGTATGGACACTACTTAATAATAATATTACAGTCATTGGTTTGCAGGACGAATATTCATCTTTGGGTGATTATTATAATGTTACTTATTTTTCATATAATGGTACGAGGAATGACAATTCCGTTCGTTCTTTTGTACGCAATAATCATGTTGATTATATGATTTTGGATTCTGTGCCGGATTGGAAACTTGAAACTGGTATGGAGATTGTTTACAATTCCAGTTGCGTGGTTTTGTCTTCTAAGAGTTCATCAAACAATTTGTTAGGCAATTAGATTTTTATTTGAGGTGATTTAATGGAAATTAAAGTTTTAGGGCATGCATCAGTTTTAGTTCACGGTTCAAAGATAATTTATATTGATCCTTACGTTCTTCCTGATAACTCCGAGAAAGCTGACATTGTAATTTTTACTCATGGGCATTATGACCATTGTGTTGACCCGAAAAGTATTATGAAAACTGATACTATATGTATTGGATGCAACTGTAAATATTCACAGGTTACTGTTAAGCCAGGTGAAGTTAAGGAAATTAATGGTGTTAAACTTGAGTTTGTTCATGCATACAATCTTGATAAGGAGTTTCATAAGAAAGGCGACGGGGTAGGAGTGATAATCAATCTTGACGGCCAGAGGATATACCACGCAGGTGACACGGATTTAATCCCTGAATTTGAAAACATAAAAAATATTGACGTTGCATTATTGCCTATTGGTGGAACATTTACTATGAACATTGATGAGGCAGTCAAAGCGTTCAAGATTATTAATCCAAAAAAGGTTATACCTATTCATTATAATACATTTGATAAAATTAAATGTAATGTTGATGACTTCCTGGAAATGACGAAGACGACTGAACCTGTGCAATAACTGGTTCTTCAACGTTGTTTTGTTTATTTGTAATAGTTTCTTTTCTCAGTGCATATAACATTGCAGATTTCTGGTCCCAGTGATCTTCTATAAGTGTGACAGAATAACCTATGCTTTCAAGGAAAAGTTTCATTGTATGAAATACATGATTGTCAAACTTGTGAACTTCCATTGCAATGAAATTAACATTTTTAAGTTTTTCAATTATGCCTTTATTTTCTAGGCTGAAAATTGCCCATTCCATTCCTTCTATATCACATTTAATGAAAGTGGGATTATATTTATCTAATAATGTTATCAATGATACGGTTTTAACTGTTATATAATTCTGTCTGTTGCCTTCAATGTTTTGTATTGCTGAATGGCCCCCACTGTTTTTATCGTCTAACCAGATTTTTATTTCCTGGTCATCTTTATCGCTTATTGCTTTATTTATTGGAGTAATATAATTTTCCATTCCATTATGTTTGATGTTTGCAACTGCAAGTTCATAATTTTTCGGTACAGGTTCAACACCCACTACTTTTACACAATATTTTCTTGCAATATAAACACTGTAAATCCCGATGTTCATGCCCAAGTCAAGTATTATATCTTGTTTGCATGGTTTTTTTATTTGTTCATAACATTGTCTGTTTACAACTTCATCAATGATCCAGTTGCTTGCAATTGACGGTCTAATTAAAAAGTTGCCGTAATGCGTATTAACATGGTATAGTTTTTTGTTTGACAATGAAACATTTAAGTTTTGAATCTTAGATGTAATGGAGTGTCTACCGAGTTTTAATAACATTTTAAGCATTTTATCACCAATATTATATGGTATTCTACCTTACATTTATAACATTTTTATAAGGTATTATGCCGTGTATATTATAAAGTTTAATGTATTATTTAATTTAAAGCTTGCGTATTAATTTTTTTAATTATAACCTGTGTTTATGCTATGGGGTGTTAGTTTACGACAATTTCCAACAGAACATAATCTTTATAAGTTTAATGCTTTAAAAAGGTAATGTTTAGTTTAATTTATGTTTAGACTAAGCCACCGGTGGTGATATTTTGAAGGATGAAACTAAATACTATAAACATGACCTTATTCCAGAGCATGTTCCTGTGACTGATGAAAATGAAATTAAACAACTTTTAGACAAGTATGGGCCCTTTGAAAATTTTCCTAAGCTTAAAAAGAATGATGCCGGACTGAAAACTATGATGGAACTTCATGATTTTAAGGTGGCCAAGGGTATGATTATTAAGATTAATCGTAAAGATTTTACTGGAGACAGTGTATATTATCGCGTTGTGGAATGAGACGGAAACGTTGTGGGATGAGGTGTTTTAATGAACGATGAAGAACTTAAGACTTATTTTAAAGAACATTCTTTTGTAAAACAGCATTTGGATTCATATAATAAATTTCTTGAAGCAGGCATACAGAGTATTGTAACCTCTGTTCATTCTGTAAGTACCAACATTGAAGGGTTTGAAATCAAACTTGGCCAGGTAAGGCTTGAGAAGCCGATGGTAATTGAAGCCGATGGGTCACGAAGGGAAATTACTCCTAACGAGGCCAAACTGCGAAAGATTACATATTCTGCTCCTATTTTTATTGAGGTTATTCCTGTTATGCATGGGATTGAATCCATGGTTTCAGAAGTTTACGTTGGTGAATTGCCTGTTATGGTAAAATCCAAGTTATGTTATCTTGAGAACATGAGCCATGAAGAATTGATTGAGAGTGACGAAGACCCAAACGACCCTGGTGGTTATTTTATTGTTAACGGTAGTGAAAAGGTATTGGTGGGCATTGAGGATTTAGCGCCTAACAGATTGATTACTACCAAAGAGAAAACCAAGCCTATAGTTTTATCTAAAATCTTTTCAACTAATGAAGGTTTCAGGGCAAGGTGTGTTGTTGACCGTCATGAAACTGGTATAATGAAACTTACTTTCCCAAGTTCACCAAGGGATTTGCATTTAACTATTGTTTTGAAAGCTTTAGGTATTAAGGATAATAAAGACATTTTGGAAAACCTGCCTAAAGATCGTATGTTAACTGATGATATGTTACTTAACTTTGAACTTGACGAGGAAAAAGCTGACAATACTGAGATGGCAATGAGTTACATTGGTAAACGTAGTATGCCTAACCGGGACGAGTCAGAACAAACATTAAGAGCAGAAATGTTGCTTGACAAATATTTGTTGCCTCATATTGGCATTGACAAAGATGATAGATTGAGAAAGGCAAAGTTTCTTATTGAAATGGCCTATCGAGCTACGTTGGTTGGTACTAATCGTGTTCCACCTGATGACAAGGACCATTATGCTAACAAAAGGATTAAGATTTCCGGTACTTTGATTGAAGAATTGTTCAGGTATGCATTCCAGTTTTTGATTCGTGATATTCAGTACCAGGCAAGCAGGGCAGAAGCAAGGGGAAGAAGGTTAATCGTTCAGAACCTTGTACGACCTGACGCTTTAAGTGACAGGATGAGAACTGCTTTGGCTACGGGTAACTGGATCGCAGGACAGACAGGTGTTGCACAACTTCTTGATAGAACGAGTTACCTTTCAATGATGTCACATCTGCGAAGAGTAACTTCTCCTCTTAGTAAACAGCATCCGCATTTCCTTGCAAGGGATTTGCATGGTACTCAATGGGGTAAATTGTGCCCGACTGAGAGTCCTGAGGGGCCAAACATTGCCCTTGTGAAAAATCTTGCACTTTTAACGGAGATTACTCCAAGCGATGAAAGATTGGATCAAATCCTTGAAAAACTTGACGAGGTCGGGTTACAAAAATTATAGGTGGTTGTATGAATAATAATTGTGCTGTATATATGAATGGTAAACTTGTGGGTTATCATAACGAGCCTTTAAAGTTATATGGGATATTAGTGAAAAACAGACGTGAAAATGAGGTTACTCCTTTTGCAAACTTTTCTTATGATAAAAGATTTAATTCATTTTATATTAATACTGACCGTGGCAGGTC
The DNA here is from genome assembly GCA_964404695.1 of Microcaldota archaeon. GTDB lineage: Archaea > Micrarchaeota > Micrarchaeia > Anstonellales > JAGGVH01 > JAGGVH01. Next base: position 10,618 of record CAYOKY010000007.1, read on the forward strand.
ACGACGTCCTTACATTATTGTAGAAAATGGTAAGTCCAAACTTACTCCTGAGATTAGGGAGAAAATGAGGAATGATGAAATATCTTGGACTGATTTGGTTAACATGGGAATCATTGAATATCTTGATGCAGAAGAGGAAGAAATGGTATATGTTTCCCAATGGGAACAGGAATTAACTGATAAGCATACTCATTTGGAACTTGATATGATCTCGATTCTGGGTATAGTTGCCGGCAGTTTACCGTACCCTAACCATAACTTGTCTGCAAGGAACTCAATGGCGTCTTCACAGGCAAAACAATCCTTAGGAATGTTTACTGCAAACTATGCAAATTATTATTTGTCAAGGTCTTATATAATGTATTATCCGCAGAAACCTATAGTTTCTACAAGAACTTATAACCATTTGAACATGGATATGCATGCAGCAGGTCAAAATCTTGTTGTTGCAGTTATGTCTTATGAATATAATATGGAAGATGCAATCGTTCTTAACAAAGGTTCATTGGACAGGGGACTTGCACGTGTTGCAATGCTGAAAACATTTGAAGCCGCAGAAAGAAGATATCCAGGTGGACAAAAAGATAAGTTTGAAATACCACCCCCAACAGTTTCAGGATACAGGGGCGAGGAAGCGTATAGGTATTTGGGTAGTGATGGTGTAATTGCACCCGAAGTTTCAGTTAAAGGTGGAGACGTTATGATTGGTAAAACTTCACCCCCAAGATTCCTGGAAGAGATTTCCGTGTTCGGTATCGTTGAGGAAAAGAAAAGGGAAAGTTCAATTGCGCTTAAGAGCGGTGATTATGGAGAGGTTGATTCAGTATTATTAAGCGATTCACTTGGCGGTAACAGGATGGTTAAAGTCAGGTTACGTGATATTAAAATTCCGGAAATCGGTGACAAGTTTGCTGCACGTTCCGGTCAAAAGGGAGTCGTAGGTATGATTTTACCACAGGAAGATTTACCGTTTACAAAGGACGGTGTTGTTCCAGATTTAATCGTTAACAGTCACGCTATACCTTCACGTATGACTTTTGCTCATATTATAGAAATGCTTGGTGCAAAGGCAGGCGCGTTAAGAGGTAAGAACGTTGACGGCAGTGCATTTGTAAACGAAAACATTGATGATTTTAAAGTGGTTTTGAAAGATAACGGGTTTGATGAATACGGTGAAGAAGTTATGTATGATCCGTTGACAGGTCGCAGAATGACTGCCCATATTTTCATTGGCGTTGTATATTATCAAAGATTACATCACATGGTATCCAATAAGGTGCATTCAAGGTCAAGAGGACCAGTACAATTATTGACACGTCAGCCGACTGAAGGTCGCGCCCGTGAAGGTGGACTGAGGTTTGGTGAAATGGAACGTGATTGTTTGATTGGTCACGGTGCTTCAATGCTTATTAAGGAAAGATTATTGGAAGAAAGTGATAAAGGTACAATCATCGTATGTTCAAAGTGCGGTACGATTGGGTATCATGATTATATTAAGAATAAAGATGTATGCCCGATTTGCGATAGTAACAGGTTTTATAAGGTTGAAATCAGTTACGCGTTCAAATTATTGTTGGATGAGATCTTGTCATTAAGTGTTAATCCAAAGATCGTTTTAGGAGATAAGGCATAAAGGTGGTTTTAATGGTTGATATTGTAACAGATAAGAAGATTGATGGAGTAAGATTTACGGTTTTATCTCCTGATGAGATTAGAAAGATGAGTGCTGTTAAGGTTACAATCCCTGACACTTATAACGATGATGGTTACCCAATAGAAAATGGGTTGGTTGACATCCGAATGGGTGTTATTGATCCTGGATTGAAATGTCAAACGTGCGGTGCAAGAATGGGTACATGTCCCGGACATTTCGGTCATATTGAACTTGTCAGACCGATAATTAATCCTTTGTATGGTAAGGTTTTGTTATACCTTTTACAGTCAACATGTGAAAAGTGTGGGAGATTGGTTTTGAACGAGAAAGACTTAGAAAAGCTTAAAGATGAACTTGAAGAGCTTGAAGATGAAAGCAAAACCAAGTCAATTGTAAAGTTTAGGACTAAGAAAGTTAAAGGTAGGATATGTCCTTTTTGTAGTCATGAACAACCTACAATTACATTATTAAAACCTACAACTTTTTATAAAAATAAAACTGCTTTGTTGCCAACGGAAGTCAGGGAATGGTTGGAACAGATTTCAAATGATGAATTAAGAATGCTTAAGCTTGATCCAGTTCATGCCAGGCCGGAATGGATGATATTAACTGTCTTGGCTGTGCCTCCTGTTAACACTAGGCCATCAATAACATTGGAAAGTGGTGAACGGTCTGAAGATGATTTGACACACAAACTTGTGGATATTATTAGGATTAATCAAAGACTGGATATGAATATTAATGCCGGTGCCCCGCAATTGATTATTGAAGATTTATGGGAACTTTTACAGTATCATATTAGTACATATTTTAATAATGAACTTCCTAATACTCCTCCTGCAAGGCATAGGTCAGGTAGGGCATTGAAGACATTGTCACAAAGATTGAAAGGTAAGGAAGGCAGGTTTAGATATAACTTGTCAGGTAAACGTGTTAACTTCTCAGCAAGAACGGTTATTTCTCCTGACCCGCAATTGGACATTGATCAGGTTGGTGTGCCGGAAATGATTGCAAAGAATGTTACAGTGCCCATTAAACTTACAACATGGAACGCTGAAGTAATTAAGAAATATATTTTATCTGCAGAATATCCAAGGGCATTATATGTTATTTTGCCTAATGGTCATAGGGTTAAAGTTGGTGAACAGACCAAAGAGGAAATTGTTGAAAATCTTTTGCCTGGTTCAACCATTGAAAGGCAGTTGATTAACGGCGATATTGTCCTGTTTAACAGGCAACCGTCTTTGCACAGGCAGTCAATGATGGGACATCTTGTCAAGGTTTTGCCTGGTAAAACTTTCAGGTTAAATCCTGCAGTTTGTCCTCCGTACAATGCTGACTTTGACGGTGATGAAATGAACCTGCATATTATACAGACAATTGAAGCGCAGGTTGAAGCCAGGGAATTATTAATGCCATACCAGCAGGTTTTATCACCAAGGCATGGTCATTTGATTATTGCACCGAATGAGGATCACATATCCGGAGCGTTCATGTTAACGTATAAAGATTCAGCGTTTGATAAGGTTGAAGCATGTCATTTGTTATCAATGGCAGGCATATCCAAACTGCCAGATCCTGACATAAAAGATAAGTATTCTGGTAAATTGTTAATGTCATTGTTAATTCCTGAAGAAATCAATTATGAAACCAAGACAGCGTTTTATAATATTGATAACAAGGAAGGACATTTGATAATTAAGGATGGCGTGATTGTTCAGGGTGCTTTAGACAAGAAAGCTTACGTTACTCTTGCAGAAAAGATTGCTTATGTAATGGGTTATGATGCCAGCAGAGAATTTATCAATCGCACAACCAAACTGGGATTGACACTATTAAAAATGCGCGGATTCTCGTTAGGATTAAAAGAGTATGAATTGAGCGAGTCTGCGGACAAGAAGGTTAAAAAGGTTATTAATGATGCGGAAAGGGAAATTGATGCAGTTGTTCTTAAGTATAAGAATAAGACACTTAAGAGGCAGGCGGGCATGTCAATGAAAGATACATTGGAAAACGAAATATTGGAAATCAATGGCAAAACCAGAAAGATGTGTGGTAAGGTTATTGAAACTTCTATGGGGCCTGACAATACTGCATTGATTGCTGCAAAGATTAAGGCAAGAGGTTCAATAGTTAACACTATTAACATGTCTGCACTTGTTGGTCAGCAGTCAGTCAGAAGCAAGAGGTTATCACGAGGTTATAAGTCCGGTAAAACATTGCCACATTTTGTTAAGGGTGACGTGTCAGCAAGTGCAAGAGGATTTATCCCTAGGTCATTCCATGAAGGGTTAATACCAACTGAACATTTTTTCCAGAGTATGGGTGGTCGTGATTCAATGGTTATCAAAGCCCTTAGAACTGGAAGGTCTGGTTACATGCAAAGAAGAATGGTTCACGCATTACAGGACATTTATATTGATAATGATTTTATTGCAAAGGAATTATCAGGTAAGATTATTCAGTTCATTTACGGCGGTGACGGGCTTGACCCAGTGTATTCACAATATAAAAAGCATGTTTAGGTGGTTAATATGGATAAGATTAAAGATATTTGGAGAATTGCAAAATATGAACCGATTGGCCTTATCGCTGCACAAAGTATGGGTGAGCCAGGTACACAGATGACAATGAGGTCGTTCCATTATGCTGGTATGGCTGAACAGGTGCCCACTGGTTTACCAAGGTTGATTGAGCTGGTTGATGCAAGGAAAATACCTAAGAAACCTCTTATGGATGTTTATCTTGACAAGAAACATTCAAAGACAGAGAAAGTTGCACAGGAAGTTGCACAAAGGATAGAAAGTGTATATTTAAAACAGATTGCTGATATTAAGGAGAACTTGATAGAACGCACATTGATTATTCTTGTTAAGGAAGATGAAATGAAATTTTTAGGAGTTACTATTGATGACGTTCGTAAAGTCGTCAGAGAAAAATATAAGGATAAAACTTCTAAGATTAGTTCTAAGGAAAATAAGATTAGATTAATATTTGAGGATGATGCTAAACTTTCATCGATTCGCAAGGTTTTCTTAAAATTATTATCTTTGCATATCAAAGGAGTTAAAGATGTTAAGAAAGCATTGGTTATTCAGGAAGATGACCAGTATAAAATATTTACGACCGGTTCAAACATTCTTGCAGTCAGGGAAATTGAAGGAGTTGATAAGGAACGTGTATATTCAAATGACATTAAAGAGATTGAAAAGGCATTGGGTATTGAGGCCGCGCGAAATAAAATCGTTGAACAGATTCAGTTTGTTATGAAATCTCAGGGTTTAAATGTTGATTACCGTCATATCATGCTTTTGGCTGATGCGATGTGTTATGGTGGTGAGATTAAATCAATTGGAAGACACGGGTTGGCAGGTGCTAAGCCGAGCGTGTTTGCAAGGGCGGCATTTGAAGAAACTGTCAGGCATTTGACTGAAGCGGCAGTCGTTGGGTCAATTGATAGTTTGGAGGGTGTTACTGAAAACATATTAATAGGTCAAACAGTTCCGTTAGGTACTGGGAGAATCAAACTTAAGGTTGCACAAAATAGGTGATTGAATGGATATATCTATAATTGATAAAAATATTAGGTCTGTATATAATACAGGAAAAGTTAAAATTGGAATAAGGGAATCTAAGAATTCTATCATGAACGGCGAAGGCAAATTGATTATTATTGCTAATGATTGTCCTATGCAGAACAAGAATGATATTAATTATTTGTCTGAAATGTCACAGATTCCTGTTAAAATTTATCCACAATCTGCAATGAGGTTGGGTGAAACTTGCGGACGTCCGCACCCTATCAGTGTATTGGTTGTGATAAACGAAGGAGATTCTAAGATTTTAGAAATTTTCGAATGAGGCGAGTGTTTTGCGGAGAGTAATTGATGAATATTTGATTGGTACATTAAACTTTTTTGAAGCGGTAACACATGTAATGGCAAAGGATTGTGTAGTTTCAGACAATAATGTATTATTTGTTGTAGGAAAAACTAAGCTTAGGAAAAGTTTAGGGCCAGGCAACTCTAACCTGAGAAAGTTAAAAGAAAGGTTGAAACGCAATGTATGGATCGTTGAATATGATCCTGAAATGGAAGCGTTTATAAAGAGTTTGATGTCAAATATAAAAATAACCTCTGTAAGAGTTAATGAAGATGACGTTAATGTTACTGTTCCTTTAAGAGAAAGAGGACTTGCAATTGGAAGGCAGGGCGAGTTGATTAAACGGAATCGTGAAATAATTAAAAGGTTATATAATAAAGATTTAAAATTAGTAACAAGATGAATAAATATATGTGTTGCGTGACAATGTGTAATTTATGATATAAAATAAAAGGTGAGTTAATGACTGGAGAATTTGGTGGTAGAGATCTTGAAAGAAGACGGAAAAAACAAAAATGGTTATCCAAACGGTGGAAAAGGAGAAAAGCTAAACTGAACATTAAGTATAATCCTATTGGTAAGGCGCCGATGGCTAAAGGTATAGTAGTTGAAAAGAAGGCATTGGAACAAAAACAGCCACATTCTGGGTTGGTCAAATGCGTAAAGGTTCAGCTTATTAAGAACGGTAAAGTCGTGACTGCACATGCACCGGGCAACGGGGCAATCAATTTTATTGATGAGCACGATGAAGTTGTAATATCCGGTCTTGGCGGTTCACAGAGAGGGCAGATGGGTTCAATACCTGGTGTGCGTTTCAAAGTTGAGAAAGTTAACAATATTGACTTAAAACTGTTATGGAAAAAGAAAAAGGAAAAACCTAGGAGATGATGATATATGGAATCATTTTTATTATTTGGAAAATATTCATTTAAAGATGTTGAGGTTACTGACGTTTCACTTAAGAATTACGTATGTTTAACACCAACTAGTATTCCTCATTCTGCCGGAAGGCATGTGAAGAAGGCATTTGGTAAGGCCAGCGTTAACCTTGTTGAAAGATTGGTAAACAAGTTAATGAGAGGTGGTACCGGTGACAAAATATCTGGTAAAGTTATTCGAACCAAAGGCAGGTTGCAAGGTAAAAAGCAAAAGGTTATGAAAGTTGTTAGAATTGCTTTTGAAATTGTCAACAAAAGGGCTAATAAAAACCCAATACAGTTGTTGGTTGATGCTGTCCAGAACGCTGCACCCAGGGAAGACGTTACAAGAGTTTCAATGGGCGGTGTTTCATATCAGGTTGCAGTTGACATATCTGCAAGCAGAAGATTGGATTTAGCTTTAAGAAATATTGCACTTGCAGCAATCATGGGGTCATTCAATAAGAAGAAAACTTTAGCTGAATCGTTGGCTGACGAATTGTTTTACACTTCTGAAGGTGACGCACAGTATTCTTACGCGGTCAAGAAGCGTGATGAGATTGAAAGAATGGCAAGATCAGCAAGGTAAGTAATTTTTTGGATTTTTATCCCTTTTTTTCCTATTTTTATTATTTCTTTATTTTTTTATTTATTTTTTTTTTTTGTTTTTTTTTTAATTTTTTATTAATTTTTTTTTTTTTTTTT
>CAYOKY010000008.1:0-15719 GCA_964404695.1 Microcaldota archaeon
ACATACTGGTAATCTATAATCGCAAGATAGTACTCGTTTACCGGTCATGCTTACTACTGCGTATCCTTTAGCTGACTGCATACTTTTAGATTTCCTTCCCTGTGGTGGGTTCTTCCTATCAACATCATCTAATGGCTGATAACCTCTACTTCTGAACATAATCAATCACCTCCTAAGAATTTATTATCAATAGGATGATAAGAACTATTCCCATTCCCATCCAACCTAATGGTGTTATTACTACTACAAATAAGATAGCAGCAACTGCTGCTATCAGTTCAAACAAACCTTGAAGCATCTTACAAATTGCTTCTGTTGCCCTACCTAATCCAAAGAAATCATCTGTTCTATTTTTCTTCTTCATTTATTTTGTGTTTCCCATTATTCAGTGATTTTTTCAATGTCCGATCCCTTTATAAACATTATGAATCATAATTCATTAGTAATGAATAAGTATTCAGAACAAATGTTTAAGATAAATAAAAATGGAGGTGAAAAATATGGCAAATTTTGATAGAACAGGCCCTGAAGGAAAAGGACCAAGAACTGGAAGAGGAATGGGTGATTGCCCAGAGACTACACAATCAACTGTTAGACCTTTGGGTCGCGGTTTAGGTCGTGGTTTAGGTCGCGGTTTAGTAGGTCGCGGTCGCGGTGGTATCGGTCGTGGTAGAGGAAGACAATGATTTCCTCTATAAAAAAATCTGTGAATATGATTTTAAGGACGACTCCTATTATGTTAGGAGTCATTTTATTAATTTCAATTTCTTTGGTTCATATCCCTAAGGACATTTATTCTATGGTTTTTACTGGTACATTGCTTGATCCTATTATCGGGGCATTTTTTGGTTCGATATTTGCAGGCAGTCCTATTACTAGTTATGTTGCTGGGGGAGAATTATTAGATAGTGGTGTAAGTTTACTTGCAGTAACAGCATTCTTAGTTTCATGGGTTTCAGTAGGTATAATTCAAATTCCTGCAGAGTCAATGCTTTTAGGAAAAAAGTTTGCTATAGTTCGTAACATTGTTGCATTTTTCTGTTCAATAATAGTTGCAATTGTAACAGTTTTTGTTGTAAATTTAATAGGTTGATATTTATGATTAAAATGGATACTAGTCATTTGTTTTTGGTTTTTTCCATTGTAATATTTTTATTCATTGGATTTTATACAAATACATTTGATCAAATGTTAGGTGAATTGTTAACTATTATAATGAATATTATTCCTGTCTTTATTTTAGTATTTATATTATTTGTTGTAATGGATTATTTTGTTGATACTAAACAATTAGTTAAGTTTATGGCACATCCAACGTTAGGTTATATCACTGCTTCAGTTGCTGGTGTCATTTCAACGGGGCCGATTTATATGTGGTATCCTTTACTTAATGATTTGCAAAAAAGTGGTATCAAGAATTCTTTGATTGCAGTTTTTCTTTACAATCGAGCAATAAAACCGGCTTTGATTCCTATGATGATTCTTTATTTTGGGTTGCCATTTACAGTTGTATTAACTATAGTAATGTTTATTATGTCAATATTTAATGGCATAGTTGTAGAAAAGATTTTAGAGGTGGTTTAATGAAACTTGCAATAGCAGGAAAAAGTGATAGTTTGGATTGTGAAGTTAGTAATGTTAGTGGACGCGCCCCATACTATTTAATTTTTGAAGATAAAAAATTAGTTAAAACGATTAAAAATCCGTTTATGTTTGGGGGAGGTTCTGGATTAAGTATTGTTCAACTTCTATATAATGAAAGTGTTCAATTAATTATTGCAGGAAACTTTGGGGAAAATGTTTTAAGTTCAATGGATAGTAAAGGCATTAAACATAAAATAGAAAATGATAAAACAATTAGTCAAATTCTTGAGGAGATTTAAATGGTTAGACCAAGGAGATTTAGAAGAGTTGCGTGTGATCCACGTTCAACATACTATAAACCTGTAGGCATACCTATGCGCGGGTTAGAGGAAGTTGTGATAATGTTTGACGAGTTGGAAGCCATGAGACTTACTGAGGAAAGTGGATTGTCGCAAATTGATGCTTCTGTTAAAATGAACATTTCACAGCCGACATTAAATCGTTTGATTGCAAATTTTAATAAAAAGATAACTGACGCTTTGATTAATAGCAAGGCAATCCGTTTGGAAAATGCTGACTGGATAAATTGAATATTTGTAAAATTTGACTTGCAGTTTATGTAAGGTCTGTTCCTGACAGATTATTAAACATTTATAAAACTTGCTTTCATCTTCTTTAGTGGTGATGATATGAAAAAGGTATTATTTGGTTTACTCATGCTAAGTATTTTGGTTTATTCCTCTTCAATTACGATTGGTGATGGTTATGCAACAGTCCACGAATTGAGAAATGTTAATTTAAATAACGGGTTTCAACAGTTAACATTGGATTTTTATAAAGGCGTTAATCCTAGTACTATTATAATCAATTCAGATTGTTTAAGTATTTTATCACAGGATTATAAGTCAGGTTTAAGTTTCCAGGATTTGCCAGTAACAGTTGTTACTAAGACGGGTGTAACTTATGATGGCGAAATCGTTTCATCTTCAAGTGTTTCATATACAATTGAAACGAGTAATAAAACATATATCCTGCCTATTGATTCAATCCAAATGATAAGTTTTAATGAAAAGTCATCTCCTGAACTGATTTTGAACGTTAATTCTCAATGTCAGGGTTTGAACGATTTGTCTATGTTATACATGACGTCAGGTCTCTCTTGGGAGGCATCTTATACTGCGTTGTATGAAAACGGAATTTTAGATATTACTGGTCTGGCCGAGATTACTAATAATGCTGGTGATTATCAAGATGTAAATCTGGTACTCGTTGCCGGTGAAATTAATCGTGTTTCAAAGTATTCAAATTCTTATTATGACTATGATGACGTAATGTATGAAAGTGCCTCATACTCATCTGCACCTTCAGGAGCAAGTTATTCTTCAACACAACAGGAGCAGGCGTTTGAATATCATACATATCATGTTCCAAATACCATTGACCTGAATTATGGTGAGACAACAGTTGTATCACTTATGAATATACAGGTTCCTGCGGAAAAGAAATATACTTTTACTGCACCGTACTGGGCAAGCGAAGATGAAAGTTCAATAGACGTTTCAGTTGAGTTTGAAAACAGTGAACAAAACAATGGGGTTGAATTGCCTTCCGGAACAGTGAGAATGTTTACAGACAACGGGTTTAATGGTTACATGCTGGCAGGTGAAGATACGATTTCCGATACTCCTGTAGGTGAGATTGTAACTTTAGACATTGGTCAGGCGTATGACATTAAAGGTAAGGTAGTTCGTGTTGATTCCGAGGAATACGGTACGTTTGGATTGACAAGATTTGAATACCGTGATTTTGAAATCACATTGACAAATACCAAGGATGAAGACGTAACTGTTGAAGTTATAGGTCAAATGCCAAGCTGGGGAAACTGGGATATTCAAAATAATAATGATTATGTACAGGAAACTGATACGCGTATTAAATGGACTGTAGATGTTCCTGCCGGTGATTCAAAGGTTTTAACTTACAGGTTAAAGTTGTGGTAATTTGAATTGTCAAAGGTTGGAAGTGATATTATGAATTGTCAGCAGTTAAAAGGTTCTGAGATTAAGGAATATTCTGAAATGGTTGAAAAGTCATTTGGGGTGGTTCCCTTTTCAAAGAAAGATAAGGTTGAAATTTGTGATATTAAGAATTACAAGGTATTAAAATCTAATGATGCCTTTTCCTTTTTGGTTTTTGATAATTTTGGTTCTATTAACATTGTTCCAACATTAAAAATGTTATATGCAAACCCTAATTTTAGTTTGCCTAAGGTTACAGTTGACATGGGCGCAATACGTTTTGTTACCAATGGTTCTGATATTATGAGGCCTGGGATTACAAATGTTGACTCTTTTTCTAAAGATGACTTTGTTGTGATAGTTGATGAAACTCACGGCAAGGTTCTTGCAATTGGTAAAGCCATGTTTGATTCTCAGGAAATTAATAAAATGGAAAAAGGAAAAGTAATAAAAAACATCTCCTATGTAGGAGATGAACTTTGGTCAATCAATTAACGCCTAGTTTTTCTCTAAGTTTTTCAAGCATATCTTTAGTCATGGCATCCAAATCGTACTCGGGTTTCCATCCCCATTCCTCTCTTGCTGCATTATCATTTAATGATTGGGGCCATGAATCTGCGATTTCTTGTCTGAAGTCAGGTTCATATTCAATAGAGAAGTCAGGAATAATCTTCTTGATAGATTCTGCCTGCTCGCCGGCCGTGAAACTCATTGCGCCAACATTAAAATCTGCATGATGTTTAAGTTGAGCTTTGTCAGCTTCCGCAAGATTAATTATTGCTTTGACTGCATCAGGCATGTACATCATTGGCAATGCAGTATTTTCACGTACAAAGCATTTGTAATGTTTATTTTTCAATGCTTCATAATATATTGCAACTGCGTAGTCAGTTGTTCCTCCGCCGGGCAATGTTTTGTAACTTATAATTCCTGGGTATCGTAACCCTCTGACATCCAACCCATATTTTTGGAAATAGTAATTGCCTAACAGTTCACCGGCGACTTTTGTTACTCCATACATTGTTGTTGGTCTTAGGATAGTTTCGTTAGGAGTGTTAACCTTTGGAGTATCAGGTCCAAATGCGGCTATTGAGCTTGGATAAATTAGTTTTTCAATGCCTTGTTCTCTGCTGACTTCCAATACATTGTAAAGTCCGCCCATATTAACTTTGTACGCTAATTGTGGGTTTTGTTCGCCCGTAGCTGAAAGGATTGATGACATGTGAAAGATTGTATCTATGCCATGACTCTTTACAATTTCTTCCAAACGTTCCTTGTCTGTTACGTCCATTTTTTCCATAGGACCATTTGCAAGTTCGCCTTCAGGTTCTTTTCTGTGAATGCTAATGATAACATTATCATTGCCGTATTTATTTCTCAATTCAGGAACAAGTTCTGAACCAATTTGACCGGTTGCTCCTATTACAAATATCTTTTTCATTTTTCTACCCCCTGAATTTTCTTATTTAATAATCTCCAGCTTTTTGCCGATCATTTCAAGTTTGCCTAATGCAAAATCTAGGTCTTCTTGATTCAGGCCTGCGTTAATCTGCAACCTAATCCTGCTGAGTTCCTTAGCAACCATTGGGAAAACAATTGGGAAACCCCATACTCCTTCTTTGAAAAGTTCATCGCTAAGTTGCTTTGCTTTAGGTGCATCACCAACAATTATTGGTATGATTGGTGTCTGCGAATTGCCTGTGTTAAACCCTAAATCGTCAACCGCCTTTTTGAAATATCGTGTTGATTTCCATAACCTTTCATTATGTTCAGGTTCGTTTTCCATGATATCAATTGACGCGATTGATGCGCCGAACACTGCCGGTGGCAAAGCCGTGCTTAATAGCCAAGTCCTGCTTTTGTTGTATGCAAAATTGATCAGGTCATGAGAACCTGCAATGCATCCGCCGAACACGCCGAGCCCTTTGCTCATGCCACCGCCTTCAACGTGGACACGGCCCTGCAAACCGAAATGGTGAACAATACCGCGCCCTCCTCCGAGCACTCCTTCACCGTGACAGTCGTCAACATAAACCATTGCCCCGTGCTTTTCTGCAAGGTTAGTGATTTCAGGGAGTGGTGCAATGTCACCGTCCATTGAAAATACGCCGTCAGTAATAATTAGAATTCTTCTTGGTGCTTCTTCCTTATTTTCAGCTTCTTCAAGTACACGCGCCAAATCTTGCATATCATTATGTTTGTAAATGTCTTTATCAGCTTTGCTTAATCTTACGCCGTCAATGATTGAGCCGTGGTTTAATTGGTCTGAAATTACGAGGTCACCTTTACCAATGAGTTGAGGTATTAACCCTGCATTGACTGCAAACCCAGTCTGGCATGCCAAAGCCGCTTCAACTTTTTTAAATTGAGCCATTTTATCTTCAAACTCTTTCTGGATTTTTAAGTTGCCCGATATTCCCGGAACAGCACCTGCACCCGCGCCATACTTTTTCGTGGCTTCGATTGCCGCTTCTTTAACCTTTGGATGATTTGCCAGGTCAAGGTAATTGTTTGAAGTCATCATGATAACATCCTTACCGTTAACTATTGTGTGCGCCTGGCTTGGACTTTCAAGATGTTTTATTCTCCAGTCTAAACTGGCTTGCACTAACTGGTCATACTCTTCTTTTAAAAAAGTTGTTGGGTTTCTCATAATTTCACCTCATAATTAAATTTACATTTTTTCATTATAATTTCAAACTTATAATTATATTTATGGTGACCTTAAGCTTTATAAGTAGTATTTTTCGACAATCTCTAAAGATATTAAGCGTTTTTAAATGTTTATTTAGTATTATTGAGTAGAATAAAAATTAGTATTTTTGGTTATACACATATTTATAAAATGATAGTGATATAACTATATCTAAGTGTTACATATATGTATTGGAAGGTGATAACTATGTCAATAAATGCAAATGTATCTTTTATACATTCTCCTACTTTAAATACTGTTATTATGGTTGAGGAGACTCTTAAAAATATGGATCTAAGTGTTATTACTGTTGCAGAACTTAAGAGGAAACTACCCAAAAAGGTTAATCATAATACTCTTAAATTAATACTCCTGTATTTGGAGGAATGTAACAAAATAGCAGTAACTATGCAAGGTATTACTTGGGTACATCATCAGAATTCTAATTTGCGCAAAGCAATAAAAAAAGGTTTAGAACTATGAAAAAGATAAAAGTTATTCTTTCACCAGATGCAGAAGAAGTTTACAAATATCTTAATCAACAATCTAAAGTTTCTAAAATTGAAAAAAGTATTTTGAATGCAGTGACAAAAAAGGTTGAACTTATTAAATCTAATTGTCATTATGGTGATCCTATCCCAAAAAATTTAATACCTGAAGAATATAAGAAGCAATATGGGATCAAAAATCTGTTTCGTGTTGAGTTGCCTAATTATTGGAGAATGTTATATTCCTTAGTTGAAGGGGATAATCAAATTGAAATAATCGCTTTTGTTTTGGAGATTAATGATCATAAAAATTATAATAAAATATTTGGTTACAAATGATTTTGCATTGAAAAATCTTTTAAAATGTAAAAAAAGAATTTAAGAAAATTTTATTTAATAAGTGAGTTTTAATGTTACTCATATTCTTTAGGCATTGAAAACTCACACCCGCAATACGTTTGTCTGTGAAGTTTAAGTTTTTTAGATAAAATTATTGATCTGTTATGTCCTCCCTGTTTCCTGAAGTTTTCATTAACGTATTTTATGCCATATTTCTTGCCCATTTCAATGCCTTCTGTGTTTATCTTGTCTATAGGTTTCATTGGCCCCATGCCCAAGCTGGTCGCAAACCATTTGAATCCAAACTCTTTTGCATATTGTGCAGCTTTCTCAAGCCTAAACTTATAGCAAACTTCACAACGTTTACCGCCTTCGGGCAGGTTTGCATAATCTTCAACTTTCTTAATTTCGTCCAGCCATTTCTTGTGTTCTTCATCGTACGCTTCCTCAGTGTCAATGGGGTGGATTAAGTTTATTTTCAATTGTTTGGCCAGTTTTTTCACGTTATAAAACCTGTCATCATATTCATCATACGGCCAGGTGTTAGGATTATAATACAATAGTGTTACTTCCTGTTTTTCATTAACCAGACGTTCAACAACTGACGACGCGCACGGCGCACAGCATACATGTAACAGTATTTTCATAATTAAATTATAATTGATGATGTTTATATACTATACATTGTGCACATGTGCACACAAAGAAAAATAATAACCCCTAAAGAAAAATAATAAAGAAAAAATAAAGAAAATAAAGAAAAAATAAAGAAAAAATAAAGAAAAAATAGTTTATTCCTTAATTTATTGGTTCAAAGTATTCAAATTAAATCCTGTTTCAGCCAGTCGCGTCCCAGATCTTTAAGACAATATCCAGTTTCTATCTTTCCCTTTTCCATGAATGCATTGATATTATCCTTTACAACCTCATTGTGAATTCTTGTTATCTCAGGAATCCATTTATCTTTTCCTGAATCTTTCAGGAGATCAATTATTGTTCCTTGAAATAGCCGTCCCCCTCGTACATTGATATCTGCACCTTCTTTGATTAAAGGAATCAGTTTACGTTTGATTGTTTTATCTTTTAATTTGGGTATTGATTTGTTGTCATTGCGACAGCTTATACATGTCATGAAATGGCATAGTTTTTCTGTCGGTGTTTTCTTTTTCTTTTGAGGCATTCTAGAATCCATCCTAACACTTGTTCTATATACCATTTACATCACCTCGTTTTTCAAGCAGATTAATTCTCCATTTAATTGTGAGAATTCCTGCAAAGCTTGTTTACCTAACTTCCTAAGCAGTGTGCCGATAATCACCCGGTTGGCTAAACCATGTCCTACTAATAGTATATTGCCATACCTGTTTTGTTGGAGTTCCTTTTGCAATTGCTCTGTAGCTGTGGCAATGCGATTACAGAACTGTGAAATAGTTTCCCCACCATTAAATCGCATGATTCCTTCCAACGATAACAATAGTTCCAAAGTAGATTGTCCTTTGCTGACAATAGAATATCCAACAGATTTGCCAGGTCTTTTTTCCTCAAATTCGTTCACTACTTCAAGGACTGGTCTTTGCCTTGTATCCATAAGAATCAAATTTGCAGTTTCCATTGTTCTATGTGTACCTGAACAAAGCACGTGGTCAAGATGGATTTCCATTTCTTTTAATTCGTGTCCCATTCTCAGTGCCTGCAGTTTCCCTTCATCCACAAGTGGTTCTTCTCTTCCTGGTAGATAGCGTGCACGATTGGCTGGTGTCAAACCGTGGCGTGCTAAATAAAGCTGGTTGCTTTTGGGAAGCGTGCCTGGAGGTAACATGATAGTTTTCATTTCATATCACCTCTATCTTGTTTATTATTCTCCATATGCACATATGGGAAACGCCTAGCATGTCTGCGATTGAACGGCATGTCAGCTGACGCTCAACATATAATTTTTTTACTAAATATTGTTCAGCTTTTGAAAGCTTGTTCGGCCGTCCTTTTTTAGTATCCAAAGGTAAACTGCCAGGAGTAGGTATCAAAATTAGAGTTATGTTTAGAATTGGTTAGATTGTTTAATTTACATTTTTCGTTTTTATTCTTATTTAAGTTCATTTTAATCTCCTCCGTACTAGTTGTAAATAATTTTTACAGATTTACATTTGTACATTTATATAACTCAATAATTATTTATAATTCTTTGTAACGAAATGTAACGAAAAGATGAAGTGAATATCACATTTTGTCAAGTTTTTCAATCCCGCATATGTCCATTGCTCTCTCCAGAGTTTTAACCGTTGTCTCAACGATTCTAACCCGTGTTGGATTAAGTTTGCCTTCATCAATAATCCTGCAGTTATCATAGAATTTATTGTATGCGGGCACAAGGTTTAACATATAATTTATTATTTCATTCATTTTCAAATCCTTGCATGCTTTGTTCAAAACATTGTCATATTCAATTATCATATTTAACAATGCAATTTCATTGTCATCAAACTTATACTCTTTTGGCATTTTATTTTTTTTATTTTTTAGTTTCTTAACTTTTTCCAGTACACTTTTACATCTCACGTATGCGTACTGAATATATGGCGCAGAATCGCCGTCAAATTGCAATGCCTTGTCCCAACTGAAATGTATGTTTTTCTGCGGTGAATATTTTAACATAACAAAGCGCAGTGCGCTTACGGCCATTGCTCTTGAAGTTTTTTTAATGTTAAGTTTTTTACCCTTAAGTTTTTCTTTAGCTTTTTCAATTCCCTGTTCCAATATTGAATCTGCAGTAAACCCTTTCCATGTTCCCTTTCGTCCGGACAGTTTTTCCCCATGCTCAAGCTTAACAGGGCCATAAGACAAATGGTGATATCTTTCATCAATAGTGTTATCTTTTGTCACTTTTGAAAGAATATATTTGACACTTTGTTGTGGCATATCCTGTTCGCTTCCTATTACATTAATGATTTTGTCCGCAAATTCAAAGTTAAGTTTACCATTGTCTTTTGAATATTTGAGAACCGTGCCGTTTTTTTGTTTAAACCATTTCTTTATTGGCAGTTTGGTTTTCAACAGCCCGAGTTTCCATAAATGAAAAATTATATCTTTGCCCGTGTACGTTAATGTTCCGTTGCTTCTAATTAATACCTTTTCATCTGTTAATAGGTTATTAAATTCTTTGCCTTCAAGTTTGGCAACATAACATCCGGCATGCTCGCCGTCTTCTGCAAAGTAAATGTCAGCACTTTGTTTAATCTTTTTCATGCCTTCATCAAAAAGGTGATGTACAATGTCACTTTCAAAAATGTCATAATCATGATAAATTTTAAAATTGTCTAAACTCTGGTGATGTCGTTTAATACATTTTTCAGACATTTCACGACCTTTTTTAGCTGTCTGGTTTTTGCCGTGCTCAAGGTCCTTCAAAACTGTTGCGACCTGAGTTTTAATCTTTTCATCATCCATTTTTTTTGCGATTTCTACATACCGTTCTCCTAAATAGAAATCAAATTTATCAATGTCTTTCTCGTTTACTGGGTTGTTTATGTAATCCCATAAAAGTTGTGCGACCTGCAAACCCATATCATTTATGTAACTCATTGTAGTTACATTATATCCCAGTTCCTTATACAATTTTGCGAGCGCATCACCTAATATTGCATTTCTTAAATGGCCCATGTGAATTGGTTTGTTGGGATTCGTTGAAGTATGTTCAATCAATATTTTTTGTTTTTCGGGTTTGCCTTTAATTTTTTTTGGGATAACAGTTTTATTATTATTTTCATATTGTTCCATGAGTTTAAGATAAGTCAAGTAACTGTCATCATACAGCCAAACGTTAACGTAAGGGCCTACAATTTCAACTTTTTCAATCCAGTCATTTTTTTTAAGTTCCTTTGCAATTTTGTTGGCATTATCGTTTGGATTGCCCTGCATTGTAAATGCAGTCTTTAATGAAATGTGACCCTTGGAAAAGTCATTATTAATTATTATTGTTTCTCTTGGATATTTATCAAATATTTCTTTAATAAAATCCATAGATTCACCTTTAATATTAATTTATTGTATATTCCTGTCCACGTTTTGGAGCATAAGCGTCAAATCCCATGCCTTCCAAATGCTTAGCAAACCCTGCAGTGTCATCTCCGTGCACACAGAAAATCTTTTCCGGCGAAGTATTCTTAAAGAACTTATCCATTTCCCTTTGATCAATGTGTCCTGAGAAATCAAACTTTTCCCATGCTATGTCAATTTTCAATGGTGCTTTGTCATGCATTATGTATCCCTTATTCATTAAATACCATCCATTGGTTTCTTCAACACAATAGCCAGTTAATAATATTTGGGATTTCGTGTTTAATGAGTGTAAATAACCTAATACTGGTCCGCCCGACATCATGCCTGAAGTTGTAACAATGACTGATGGTTTTGCAATTGCATTTTTTCGTTGTCTGTAGGATGTTACTAAGTTTACATTTTTGAGTGCTTTGGTTAATGCGTTATAATTGGATATATAGTTTGGAAACTTTAACATTATTTCTGTGGCGTCAATGCTCATTCCGTCAAGATATATGTCAACGTCTTTCAGATATTTTCTGATAATGGTGATCATTTCCTGGCTTCTGTCAACTGCGAACGCAGGAACCAAAGCGTTGCCTCCGTTGTCGAGAGTTTTCTTAATAAGTTCAATGAACCGTTTTTCCTCTTTAACCCTGTCCGGATGGTTACGGTCGCTGTACGTGCTTTCAGTAATTAAGTAATCAATCTTTTCTTTGAACGTTGTACCTTTGTGAAGTCCGCTGTCTATAGTGTTATAATCGCCCGTGTATAACGTTGTTTTATTTTGATAATCAATCTTAACCATTGCAGAACCTGTTATGTGTCCTGCGTCAACCAAAGTAATATCAGTTTTGCCTATGTTTATTCTTTTTTGGTACGGTACTGCGTAATATTTACTGGTTGTTTGTTTAATGGCATTATAGGCATAAGGCAGGTTTTGTTTTCCAACAATTTTAACGTTGTCTTTATACAACAATTTCATGTATTCATTGGTTGGGGAAGTGCCCATGACAGTTGCATTACTTTTTTCTTTTACGTAAGGCGCTGCACCTGAATGATCCAAATGCGCATGTGTTACAACTAACATGTCAGTATCTTCCGGTGGGTCAACTGGTAGATATTCCTCTTTATTATTCTCGTTTCTGATTTTTATACCGTAATCAGTAATTATTTTTTTATCAGTTTCAATTAATGCTCCTGATCTTCCGACTTCTTCACATGCTCCTAAAAATTTAAATTTCATATTTTTCACCTTTATATTTTATATTTTTTTTTTTTTAAAAAAATTTAATATTAGATATTTACATTCCCATTACATTATTTTATATTAATATTTTATTATTATTTGTTCATTCGTTGTACATTCATTTTTTTTATTTTTTTAGTTATACATTTCATTATCATTTCATTATCATTTCATTATTCTATACTTTTATCTCTTATATACTTTTTACTCACCCACAACGTTTATATATATAATAGTGGTTTTGGAAGATTATAATATTATATTTGGTGGTATGATGGATGAAGATATTGGTTTTTTGGATGTAGTTCTTATATCTCGTATAGATAATGATACAACTTTGGAAAATTTTGGTGGACGTGTAAACACAACATATTTTGAAGCTGCAAATTTAATGGGAACATTAAAGGTTAAAGGATTGGTAACATTTGAACAGTCGGTTGGCGGTCAAAGCCCGGTTAAAATCACGGACAAAGCCAAACGAATTTTAGGGTTGATGAATGAGAAAAGCGAGGAACAGTTTACTGACCTTGACACTGCAATCCTGCGTGCCATTGCTTCAGGTGCAAACAATTCACAAAAGATTGAAGAAGCAGTCAACGTTGCAAGTTTTGATGTTGCTTTACATATTAATAAGTTGTATGTTCAGGCGTTCCTGGATTATACCATTCGTAACAGTGTAATTACCATCCGGTTAACTGAGAAAGGGTTTGGTCGTGTTAAAGGTGTAAGGATTGTAACTACAAAAAACAAGAAAGATGACGACAAGAAAGAAATTGAAACTGAACATAATGATGACGACTATAGTAATAGTGATAATGTTGATGATTCCGGGTTGCCTCCACAAACTCCCAGTGAGATCAAAGTTGGGAAAGATGAAATTAAAAGTAAAATGCTGATGAGCAAACTGGAATTTTATATTGGTAAATACTGGTGGGTTTTTGTTTTGATTCCTTTGTTGATTATAATCCTGATTGTATTTTTCTTGGTATTGTCTTTGTAGGTGTGTTATGATGTTGACTATGGAAGATACTTTTAAAATATTAAAAAAATATAACTTAGATCTGGCACCTTATACTGTTGTTGAAAATCTTCAGAGCGCTTTGAAATCTGCAAACAAGATTGGTTACCCGGTTGTGATTAAATCTGTTAACAAAAAGGTGTCACACAAAACTGATTATGGTATGGTTCGTGTTAATTTAATGGACAAAGAAGACCTTGAAGAAGCATGGCGCATTATTTTGAAAAAGCATAAAACTCATAAGATTCCGTTTGAAAAAATGATGATTCAAAAACAGATGAAAGGTTATGAACTGATTATTGGTGGTAAAAAGGATAGCCAGTTTGGACAGATGATCATATTTGGTCTTGGCGGTATTTACGTTGAAGTTTTCAAGGATATTTCTGCAAGGATTTGTCCAATAACTGAGAACGATGCGCGTGCAATGATTCGTGAAATTAAAGCTCACCCTATTATTGATGGTGCAAGAGGTTCCAAACCTGTTAATGAAAGGAAACTTATTGATGCTTTGATGAAAACCAGTAACCTGCTAGTTAAGGAACAGCCATTGGAACTTGACCTTAATCCTTTGTTTGCTGATGAGAACGGTTATGCTTTGGTTGATGCCAGGATTGTATATCCAAAAGGTGATAGATTTGAAAAGTAAAATGATTCATAACTTAAAATATTTATTTGAACCTAAAAGCATAGCAATAGTAGGTGCATCAAACAATCCGTTTAAAGTAGGATTTACAATTGTAAAAAATCTTTTGGATGAAGGTTACAACGGTAAAATATATCCTGTTAACATTCATGAAAAAAGTATACAGGGACTTAAGGTTTACGAGAAAATAAGTGATATCTCTGCAAAGATTGATTGTGTAATAATAGCAATCCCTGCAAAGTTCGTACCCTTTGTACTTGAGGAGTGCGGTAAAAAGAAAGTTAAGGCAGTTGCAATAATCTCTGGCGGGTTCAGGGAAGTTGGCAATGTTAGTTTGGAACAACAAATAATTCATATTGCTAATAAGTATGGAATTACGGTTGTCGGGCCTAATATAATGGGGGTATTAAATCCAAAACTGCAGGTTGATAGTATTTTTCTTCCTATCTATAAATTGAAAAGACCGCACATTGGTGGCATAACTGTTTTGACACAAAGCGGTGCAATCGGCGGGTCAATACTTGAAGTTGCTTCTGAATCGCAAATTGGTCTGGCCAAGTTTGTGTCTTATGGCAACGCTGCGGTCATTGATGAGACGGATTTGCTTGAATATTTTTACAAGGATAATGATACTAAAATCATTTTAATGTACATTGAAGGTGTCAGGAACGGCAAACGTTTCATGGAAACGTTGAAAAAGGTTACAAAGAAAAAACCTGTAATAATTCTTAAGGCAGGTAAATATGAAAAGAGTTTACAGGCTGCGAAATCGCACACAGGTTCAATGGCCGGAAACTATATGGCTTATGTTGCTGCGTTTAAACAGTCAGGTGTAATTATTGCCAACAAGCTTGATGACCTTTTCAATTTAAGTAAAATATTTTCACTGCCTGAAGTTAAAGGCAAAAGAGTAATGGTGTTGACCAACGGTGGTGGTACTGGTGTGTTGACTGTTGATGCGATTGAGGAAAACAGGTTATTGCTTTCGGAGATGGAACCTGAGCTTAAAGTTGAGTTAAAGAAAGTTTTGCCCAGTTATGCTTCAGTTGCAAATCCTTTGGACCTTATCGGTGACGCTGATTCTGAAAGGTATAAAAAGGTGTTAAGTATTTTATCCAAAAGTAAAAACATTGACATGTTTGTTATAATCGTATTGTTCCAGACAATGAGTATGAATTCTGATATCCTTAATGTTTTGATTGAATTTAAGTCCAAGGTTGTTAAACCTATGGTGGTGATTGCTTCAGGAGGGGAATATACTCAGTTGCATAAACGGATTTTAGATCAGTATGGTATTCCAACATATGATACTCCTGACGATGCAGTTTATGCATTAAGAGCATTGAGAGATTATAACAAGTTTAAGAATCAGTGATCTTAACCGATAAAGTTATAAATTTCTTCTTAATCTTTTTCATGGCGATAATATGAGATATTTATTGGTTTTTATAGTTTTGAGTTTATTGTTATTAGGTTGCGTTACTGATTCTGTTCATAAACAAGGTAAAACTTATAATTCTTTTTTTGGTGAATTATGTTTAAAATATAATGAAATTAATCAAGTAATAAGTTTCGTTTCTTTTTCACCTGTTGTTTCCGAGGACTTAAGTTATTATTATGCAGTTTCAAATGTTAAAGAATCTAAGTTGT
>CAYOKY010000009.1:0-15568 GCA_964404695.1 Microcaldota archaeon
CCGTATCGCGTGAAGAACAAGTTAAACTTAAAGACAGGGAAAAGAAGTTTATGCAGTTCGGCGCAAAAGAACTAACCCTTGCAAAAGGTATAAAATCCTTGGACGACGTTGGAAATTATGATGACGTTAAAGAGGAATTAAAGGAAAGTGTATTAACACCTTTATTAAACAAGGAACTGATTGCAGCATACGGCATTAAACCTACAAAAGGCATACTACTGTTCGGGCCACCTGGAACTGGTAAGACATTCATAATGACTGCACTTGCCAAGGAGATTGATTACGGTTTCTTTTATGTCAACTCAAGCAGTTTAACTTCCGGTGAGTTTGGAAGGACTGGAAAAAACATTCAGGAACTGTTCAAGGTTGCAAGGAAAAACCAACCTGCCATATTATTTTTTGATGAGATTGACGCCATAGGCAAACAAAGGGGCACCGGCGGTGATGAAGCATCAAGAATGCTTACTACACTTTTACAGGAAATGGACGGGTTTAAAGAAGATGATAAAATCATAGTAGTCAGTGCGACAAATAAACCTGAAGTTATTGACCCTGCATTGATGAGGCCCGGCAGGATTGACAAGATTATTTACATGGCGCCACCTGAAGAAGATGGCAGGGAAGCAATATTTAAGATCCATGCCAAAAAAATGCACGTAAAAGATATTGATTATAAAAAGCTTGCGAAGATGACGCCAAATTTCACTGGCGCTGACATTAAAATGATTTGCGAGGAAGTCAACAGAATGATTGCAAAGAAAGCTATCAAGAAAAATAAATTCGTTAACATTTCAACTGATGACTTTGTTTGTTTGATTAAAAACATTAAACCTTCGGTAAGTGAACGTGAACTGAGAAGGTATGAGTCATACAAAGAGATATTTGAACGCAGAACAATGAAAGCCAACGCCAAACCCAAAGAAATAATTAAAATGCCCAAAATTAATGACGGCATTGACAAGGCGTACACCGCTAAAAATAACATGTTATTGTTCGGTCCTGAGGGCAATGGTAAATCAATCGCAGTCAAACATTATGCGGAAAACAAAGGGTTAACAATCAAAATTTTGGATTGCATGAATGATAAGATTACTTCAGTAGACCTGAAAAATTCCACTGAAGACATATTATTAATTGAAAGGATTGAAAATCTTCCACCTAAACTTATAAAATCGTTCTCCAAACTTATCAAGGACAAACGATTGTTCGCAACATCAATCAACCCGTTAGCAGTACATAAGAAGATCATTAATGTTTTCAGAATGTTTATACTGGTAGGATTACCTAACCAGGAAATCCGAAGACAACTTTTAAGGCAATATAACATTGATAATGAAATAATCGTTAAAGCATTATCAGGCACAACCTATTTAGAAATTATTAATTTCGCGCAAATGTTTAATGAAATGAAATTAAAGGGAAGGCTTAAAAATATTAATCTGGAAGAAGAAATACACATATTATTATCTAAAACCAGGAAGATTAGTCCTGAACAGGTTCAAGAATATAAAACATTTATGGAAATGATTCAAAGTTAAAAACCCAGTTCAAACAACAACCCAACAAACAAAATGTAAGATAATAGGTGATTGAATGGAATATGATGTGATTATTGTAGGTGCAGGACCGGGCGGTAGTGTAACCTCATTATTTTTAGCAGATAAAGGTATCAAGACATTATTGGTTGACAAGCAAACATTCCCTAGAGATAAGATTTGCGGGGACGCATTATCAGGCAAATCAAGAGAAGTGTTAGAAAAACTTGGTCTTGAAAAAAAGATTGAAAAAGTTCCACACGCAATTTCAACTGGCGTATTATTCTCATCACCCAAAGGTGACATTGCAGAAATACCGTTCAAAGATACAGAAGGTAACATTGTCCCAGGATTTATCTGTGAACGAATGATACTTGACAATTTACTTTTCCAGGAAGCGAAGAAAAAAGTTGACACAATGGAAGGGTTTGAAGTTACTGGACTTATTAAAGAAGGAGATAAAGTAATCGGCATCAAAGGCAAAGACAAAGAAGGTAAAGAAAAGGAATTCAAAGCCCATATTGTAATCGGTGCTGACGGTGTTTATTCTTCAGTGGCAAAAGAAGTCGGTGCATTTGAAAGTGACCCTGAACATATGTGCAGTTCGGTAAGGGCATATTATGAAAACGTTAAAGGTGTAACAAATAACATTGAACTGCATTTCGTTGATTCAGTTATTCCCGGTTACTTCTGGATATTTCCAATTGCAGGCAACAAAGCCAATGTCGGCCTGGGAATCGTTGACGATGAAATCATGAAACGCAAAGTTAACCTAGCAAAACTTCAGGAAGACGTTATCAATAATCATCCCATGTTCAAGGAACGGTTCAAAGACGCTAAACAGGTTACGCCTATCAAGGGCTGGAAACTCGCGTTCGGTTCAAAAAGAAGACAATCGTATGGTAATGGATGGGCACTGATTGGAGATGCCGCAGCATTGATTGACCCGTTCACAGGCGAAGGCATGGGCAATGCAATATATTCTGGCATGTTGATATCTGATACCATTGAAAAGATGAAACAGAACAACTGGGACATGAACATATTACAGGAATATGAAAACAAAATACAAAAAAATCTGGACCCAGACCTGAAACAAAGCTACCAGATGCAAAAATTAGGTAAACATACTTTCCTGCTTAATTACATAATAGGACGTGCTGCGCACAGTGACACAGTAAGAGAATACATTTCAAAAAGCATAACAGGCGCAGAGTCAAAGGAAAATTATTCTAACCCGATGTTTTATCTTAAACTGTTGTTTATTTGATTTTTCTCTTTTCTATTTTTCAATTTTTTATTATTTGATTTGAGAAAGACTTAGGAGGAATGTCCAAAACAACTGTGAGAGGATCAGTTATTATAACATTTAAAACGCCTTTATCCCGAACTACTCGCACATTGCAAAACTCAAGATCATAGTATGTGAATGTTCCATTTTCATAAAGGTCATAGAATTGGGACCGAACAAATTGGTTTAATTTTTTAAACAAAAAGTAACCGCTAAGTATGTATTCTTCATTGTTAGGGTGAGGAGCGTCAACATATTCCTGTACAACTATTGGAATTTTACTCATATAAGATGAAGGAAAATCACGAAGTGTAAAAAGACCTCCGGCTGCCTCATCCCTTAAGAATATCCCAGTTTCTTTGTCAAGACCTGTACAAACAATGTCTATTGACATTACTTTAAGTTGAACATATTCAGGAAAATCATATTCTGGTGTATAAATCTCATGCTTGGCAGTTTCAACCATTCTTTCAACTATTTCCTTATACTTTACCAATTTCTTTACTGATTCAAAACAGTTTACATTTCTTTCATGTTCTATTAAAACTGCCCGGTAATAGAATTTCAATACTTTATTATCCCCAAACCTGTAAACAAGCGAATCAGCGCCTGCATTAAGATAAGTGAACAACTTTCCAGGAATTTTAGACGCCTTGACAGGATTTCCGTCAGGCCCAAAAAGACAAAGAAGGTTTCCTTTTGATGTTTTACGATGAACAAGTGAAAAGCCCTGGCTGGTGGCTAATACTCTTGGTGATTTTGACTGTTTATTAAATTGGGGCATGTTATAATATATGGGAGTTACGGTTTAAAAATATAACCTAAAACTCTATGATTTTACATATTAACGTCATCCCTAATTAGAATACATTTTTAAACATTAAGACACATAATTAAAAAAGGTGAAACCATGAGGCAATTTGGAATGTACCGCATATTCAATACTACAAAAATGCCAAAAACATCACCGGATTTTTTTCACGATAAATTGATTATTCATAAAGCAATAAATATGTTCAGTAAAGCAAAACATGAAAAAGATCCTCTTGCAAAGGAAAAATTAATTAATCAGTTCATGGCTCATTTTAAAGAACCTACGAACCGCAGAACAATATCTGAACTGATAAAGACCCATGCCCATAAAAATAATAATGCATTCAAAGACATAATTGATGAACGGGAAGAATATGACAAAAACACAGAAAAACAGCTCAGGGAAAATGGAATTAAAAAAAACGTTGTTGACATTATAGCAACAGGACTCACAATAATGCAAAGCTATAATTTCCTTTTATCTCTACAGGAAACAGTAAACTCCACAAACAAATTCGCAGCAATCATAAAAGGAGTAAGTATAGCTGTTATCATATTTTCAGGATGGATGGCACATAAATATTTGGATAAAATAAAACTTGACATGCTCAAAATACCAAAAAACATGGTTTACCATTTCTCAAAAAGAGAGATAACGAAACTTTACAATCAAGCAGAACAAATGAAATAAAGGAAAAAAAAGATTTATCCTGTCACACCAGGCAACAAACCACAGTCATCAGGACAACTGTTTATTGTTTCACCGCAAATCAACATGCATATGCCGTCACCGCAATCAGGTGCACTGTTCGGTTCAATTGCAGGATTATTTATGTTAGCATAAATAACGTCGCCCGCGTCAACCAGTTCAATAAAAGGTTGCATGTAAACTCCTTGTGGCAATCCTAATCCAGAATCAAAACTGCACATTGCGCTTGCTTTGCAATCATTGCAATTGTTTGCATCCTCACCTAAGTTGGGCTGACACTTGTCATCGCCACAGAAACCTGAACAATCGCGTGGACAGTTGTCTTCATTTTCCACAGTCCTATAATGCAAATAATCATAGTTTGCACAGAAATTGTCACCACACACCTGCTTAGTAAGTTCTAAACAATCAGTTGGACATGAAATTAAAGATTCACCGCTGTTATACCGTTCGCCAGTATAAGTGTTATCACATTTAGCGTCAGCGTTGCACAAGTTACAGTCATCACAATTGTCAAACGTTTCACCGCGCAGGATTTCACACTTGTTATCGTTATCGCAACCACAATCCCTTGGACAGTTAGTAGAAGTTTCACCTAAATACTGCTGGCATGCACGAGTATCATAACTCCTACCCTCAACAATTGATCGGAATTCTGCGCCCGGCAGATAAAAGTCCACTGGACTTGTATAATAAACCGCGTCCCAATCATCAGCTGAACCGCACGAGCAATCAATACAATTCAAATAATTCTCACCGTCCTCGCAAACACCGTCATTGTCGCAACTTGCATAATAATCTTCCTTGTATTCATCAGGCAAACAGTCCAATGAATACGGTTCACCACTCCATGCAGTACCATACGGTTCTTCTCCGATCGCATATTGGGTGCGGGGGAAATAATATTTTTCAAATGGATCACCCCAGTATTCACCACGCGACAGTTCACAATCACCGTCCATGTCAGTACCGCAACCGTAAACTCTGTCCCCATTATTAAGCTCAAGCAAAATTTCTAACCTACCCATTTCACACCATTCATTTGCTATCCTTGAACCGTCTTCACATATACAAGTTTGTGAATCTGAACACCGAGATTCACTACCATCAAGATTATTATTGTAACCGCCATTGCACCCAGGGTCAATGCCAACAACGCACTGGCAATTGTTGCACGCTTCACATTCACCCAACTGTTCACTGTCACAATCTTCACCTGAATCAATAATGTTATCACCACAATAAGGTAACGTGCAATCATTCCTGCATGCATCTTCATTGACCTGATTACCGTCGTCACACTGCTCGTCGCCTTCAGTGCGCCCGTTGCCACAACCGCCACCTAGAATCGTACGTTCAACACAAGACGTGTCGCAATAAGTACAAGATGAACCATAACTCGCAGTGCAAGGGACATTAGTATTTTCAATGCCGTCATCACACTCTTCAACAACTCCTGCATCATTAGGATTATCAACCGTGTCGTCACCGCAAACTTTTGGCTCAGGTATAACTGTAAAATGTGCAGTCACAGTTTTGGAATCATCCATGATCAGATTGCAAATTGTACCAATGCAATTTCCGGACCAATGCGAGAAAACGTAACCGTCATCTGCAATCGCAGACAACCCTACCGAGTCGCCGTAATCATAATAATTAAAACACTGGTCACCGCAATCAATTGAACCGTCTGAACCCATGACATAACCATACCCAACAAGGGATACTGTCAATGTAGGTTGTCTCCCAAACCGTGCGTAAACTGTCATATCCTGGTCAACTAAAATTGGACACGATGCTGAACCGCACGTTGCAATCTCACCAATGTCATCAAACCACCCAACAAAATAATTGTTGTCATAAGGCAAAGCGTTAAGGAATACCCATTGGTTATCATAAGTGCCTGTGCAATGAGTAGGGCAATTGATTGGTGAAGTGCCAAAAACCCTGCCAGTACCTTCAATAACAACGTTCAAAGTATTTGAGTATTCACAAGTACACCCATTACAAACGCCTTCTTCAGCACAACCTGACGGTGAAACTGAAGCGTCACATTCCTCATAAATGTCCAAATTCCCGTCACCGCATGACCCACCTTCAACTGTTTGCAGATAACAACTGTCATTACAATACTGACATAAACCGTTGTAAGGCGCATCGCATAAAAGACCGTTCAAAATCCCGGTATCGCATTGTTCAACGCGACCGTCCAATAATGTTTCTCCGGGCACGCCATTACCGCATTCAGGGATAAACCCTGTGCACTGGCACGTGTCCTGGTTGCATAACCCGCCTGTTAAACTTCTACAGAAAATGTCGCCATGCTCACAACCTTCAAACTCGCTTTGGAAGAAACCGTCACCACATGAATCTGCAGTCAAAACATGGTCACGGCAGGAAGTATCGCAATAATCACAAACGTCTCCTGACCCATACTCAAGGATGCAGGGAACATTATCAATATTAAATTCTCCGTCATCACATTGTTCATAAAAATCATTATCATTAGGCCTGTTTAGTTCAGCGTCACCACAATAAGAAATGACTTCACAATGACAATCGTTACATTCATGATATAATGCGCAATCGCTATCATCAACACACTGCTCGTCAAACCACGCATCCAAAACATCATCAGAACAACTTGGCAATGTACAGTCAACACGGCATGAGTTAGGTTCAGTGTTAGAATTGGATAACCCGTCAGGACCAGTACCACTGATAAAATCAGGGTGGTCAAGATTACCATAATCACATTCTTCGTCATCTTCCCTTATACTATTACCGCAGTCAGCAGGTAGAAGTTCAATCGTACAATCACTAGTACAACGATAAACATCAGGATCATTAAGCCCCATGTCCAAACCGTCACACTCTTCACTCACACCCAGCCCATTGGTTGGTTGCCATTCGCCGTCACCGCAATAAGTTACTTCTTGGCATGTGCACCCTACACAACTTTGATGTGACTCAGTGCAACCGTCGCCGTCGCAAGTCTCACAAAAACCTGCAGAGTTCGGGCATTGAACAGAATCATCACCACAAACTCCTGTGCCTATAGGAATACCGTCACCAATTGCAACATTAAAATTTGCCTGCATAAGTCGCGGGCCAACAGTTGCTGGATCGTTAACATAATTATACCATAAATAAATGTGTCCGGAAAAACTTGACTTTTCTAAATCTACAACATTAGGGCCTTCATAACAATAAAGGTTGTAGTCACCGGAAAGGAAAGCTGAACCCCTTTTTACAATCTGACCGTTCATCTCTTTGCTAACTCTGTCGTCGTTGTAATTAGGAAGATCCTGCTTGTCAACACATAAGAAGCCACGAACAATAATGTTGTTGCCGTAACCATTGATAAGCTTACTGAAAATCTTACCGTCCTGTGCAATTACTGGCACTGGGTCTGAACATGACATGCCCTGCTGATCAAAAAAACAATACTGTGGTGCGCTCAACGTTGACGTTAAATATAAAAATATTGCAGCAACCACGATTATAATTAATATTGCCCACCCATAGGTTTGCAAATATTCCATAGCTGCCTGCCCTTTACAATTAGTTTCTTTCATAGAACCACCATACTTTCATTAAGACTACTAAAATTAAAAAAGATGTATAAATTTATAAGGTTAATTAAAAAGGGGAAACCTGAAACCCCAAGATTTCTTGCGAGAAACACAATCTTTAAATACTTATCCCAACTAAGTTTAAGTAAGTTTGAATAAGTTGAAATAAGTTGAAATAAGTTGAAATAAGTCATATAAAATGAAAATTAATTTGATGAGGTGAAAAAATGGTAAACCTGAATGTAAATATAGATGATTACACTAATCAAGTCCTGGCAGTTATCAAAGCCAAGAACAATCTCAATGACAAAGGCAAGGCGCTGGACTGGTTTGCAAAAGAATACGGAGAAGAATATGCGGAAAAAGAAATTAAAGAAGAAATAATCAAAGATATGATGAAATCATATAAGGAATACAAAAGGAAACATCCAAACAGAAGAATGACTATGAAAGAATTGGATAACCTGTGCGGAGTTGAGTAATTGGCATTTAACTTTGACTTTTCGGATGAATTAAAAGATAAAATAAATTTTCTACATAAAAAAGATAAAAAGCTCCTTAAAGAATTAAACAAAAAAATCAAACAGATAGTTTCACGTGACAATACAACTATCGATTTATATAAAAACTGCAGAAAAAATCTGAAAGATTACAAGAGGATTCATGTTGGAAGTTTTGTTCTGCTTTTCATTGTTGAAAAAGAAAACAATTTTATCTGGTTTGATAAGTTTGAACATCATGACGATGCTTACCTATAAAAAAAATAAAAATGAAATTAAATAAAAAAATAAAATAAAAATTGAAAGAAATATAAAAAAGAAAACTTATTTTAAAGGTCCGCACATTTCCTCATAATCCTCTACAACATAAAACTCGTAAACATTGCCAAACGGTTTATTGAGATCATCCCATAACTTAAATGATACTGACGAGCCGGTCTGTTCACTATATTCCTCACCGTCAACATACATCTTAACAGTTTTGGAACCTGACAAGTCAAACTCTGCATAAACAGGATCTTTCCACGATGATATTGCAAAGTTTGGTTGCAAACGAGTATAAGGCCCTTCACGATAAACAGAAATACCAACGTCGTCACAGAACCCTGAACCGCCATCCTCAAAAACTACTTCGTAAGCATTGTCAGAATATTTCTTAAGGAAAGCTTGTTCCTCACCCTGATCATGAACAAACAAGTCCACTTCAGGATACAAAGGACCTTTATTAAGTATTAAATTAAAATCTTTGAAAATGCTGGGTGCTGATTCACAAACGTTTGTGTTACCATCCCTAACACATAACTGACTTCCAGGACAATCTACATTAATGAAACATTCATTGTCTGGATACACCCGAACGTAATAATCATAACCACCATAGGAACAGGATGTATCATGATCATAGAACTTATGACAAACTGTCATGCCAAGATTTCTTTCCAAACCAAAACATAAAGCACTATTCCCGCAATTAAAAGAAATATCATTTCTAACTTTATACAGATTATAAATCACATCCATACACTCAAAAAACTGAGGATTAGCATCCGGTGAAAAACTGCAGTCAACAGATGCACATTCATTATTTTCACAAACATTACCAATTTCACAGTCAGTGTTTTCACAACATTCATATTCAATACATTCATGTTCTTCAATGTTACCGCATTCGCAAGGTATTCCTTCACACAACCCGTCTGTGCACATTTCATTGTCTTCACAGTCATCATCAGTACAACATTCGCCTTCTTCCAACTGGGAAGAAATACAAGTATCTTCACCTTCACAAACACCGTTAACACAACTTTGGTCAGGAGGACATAAAACATTTTCACAGGGGTTAGTTTCATCAGAACATATACCTAAAATACAAACATAATCAGCAAGACAATCCGATTCAGAAGAACATGACGACCCTGAACCGCCACCCAAATCATCGGAAACACTGCCTGCAACTATTGACGCGTTGCCTTTCAAAACTTCAACATTAAACGGTGCATGCATAATACGCATTGTCAAATCATTTTCATATTTATAAAAAATGTAAAGATGTCCGGAGAATGAACGTTCATCCAAATTAACAGGATCAAGATTAGAATAACAAACAGTATCCAATTGATTAGTATATGTTAAGAAATCACCACCGTGTTTAACATAGATATAACCATCGACAGTATTAACTTTCTGTGTACGGGCATCACTAAAACTTGCAGGAATTTCTTTGTCAATACACAATGAACCATAGATATAAAGACGGTTGCCAGTGGCTTGTGTTATCTTGCCAATAAAATGTCCATCCTGGGAAATCACAGGAAGAATTGGCGCAGCCATCCAACCATTCTCGCCAGCAAAATACTGGGGTGCACTAACCTGGGCCATCATAACAAAAATTACGCCCATTACTACTATAATAATCAATAACGCCCAGCCATAAGTTTGCAAATATTCCATAGCTGCTTGACCTTTTTGGTTCTTGTTTTTTCTCACCATAATTCACACCTTAATTATATATAACAAATATAATTTTATAAAGGTTGCATTGATTTACGGTTATATGCAGTATACAAATATTGACATAAAATCCAGTATAAACTTCAACCAGATTATTCTTATTATATTACTAATCAATCTAGTCGGCATATCCTATGCAGGGATCGGATGTTCAACATGGGTGCATAGTACTTTATCACCCAGCGCAGTAAACCAATACGGTTATCCACTTGAAAATACAACATTTTATATTAGATGCAATTCCTTAAAATCATACAACAATAATAATGAATATATCTGCACTTCTGGGCCCACGGGAACATGCAACACTGACCAATGTTTTAATTGTTGTAAAACATTAGACGCTTATATAACAGCTAATTATTACAGTTCAACAAATGAAAAAACAGTAGATTGGGAAGGAGAAACAACAAATTGTCATTCATCAATACCATACGTGCAAATTGAACCGTTTGGTTTTTATACAACCAAGCTTTCTTTTGATGTTAACGATCCAAACGGCAACCCTTTGGAAAATGCAACTGTAACCGTAACATTTCCAAACACTCCAAACATTATGAAATGTAAAACCAATTCAAAAGGCAAATGCATTCTTGATAAAGTAATGATGCAAGACAGTTATACCTATTCACTTAATTATAATGAAAGAAATTACGGAGGAATTATCACAACTCCAAAAGATATCTACAAAAAAAGTGAGACCGAAAATGTTATCCCGGTTACCATTGTCCCAGACATTAATCATTGGCAGGTTAACATTGATTTAACCGGCCCTTATGAAGAGGCATATGAACTATACATTGATGCCGTGCCAACAGAAGACAGGTTTCTTGAACTTGAAACGGGCACATACAAATTCTCAGTAAAAGCCATGAATAAAACAATCTACAGCAAAACATATCTGGTTGAAGAGAACATGGAAATAAACATTGATTTAACACCAGACAATTGTCAGGGTTCATGTGCACTCTGCGGATGTCCAAACAATCAGGTTTGCAGTTATTCATCTTCACAAAATAATTTCGGATGTTGTGATTTCGGGAAATCATGGAACGGGCATGACTGCATGGAACAAAGCAAATATTCAATATATTTTGTTGGAATTAACCCAAATTCACCATCACAATTCATCAATGTAGCTAAAGATTTGGCAGGTGAAACAGAAAAATATATACCTTTTGGCTATGGCAGTTACCGGCTGGTCCCGGAACCTTTAATAATATCAAAAAATGATTGCAACAACCAGAATTTCAAAGAAACTATGCGAAACTTTTTCAATGAATGGTATGTAAACCATTACGGCTATGACACGCGTTTCCCTGACTGGGAAAGTTTTAGGGTTGTTTATGTTGACCTTAACAATTCATGCCAGAAGACCTCGTGCGGTTATACATGGCGAACAGATAACTTTTACATTCCAATATTTGATACTTCATTATCCCATTCCGTTGAACCAATATACATTAATTATGCTGGGTGCGGTTCAAACAGCCACGTGCTCGCGCATGAAATAGGGCACACGTTTAACCTGTGTGATGATTATAATCCAAACACATGGGATAACCAAAACAATAATTATCCATGCCCAAACGAAAAACCCACATCAAATAACAGCAATATTTTAGGATCATGTGAAACAAATCCGGTTTGCACATATGGTGTTCTATACAATGACGGCAAATATTCAGTAATGGGAAGTGGAAATATTATAGATCAAAATGGACAAACAATAAACAGACGGTTTGGCATTGAATCAAAAACTCAAATCATGCAATGGATTTATGAGGTGAATTCCGGATGGAGATAAAATATTGTGTATTATTTATAATATTACTAACGTGGCTTGCATATCCAACTTTAATGATGCCCAAGGCACACATTCTTACATTAAACTGTTTAGATAATCAGTGCAGTAAACTAAGTTTTCATGATTTGCAACCAACTGAATACACAGCCGATGAATTCAAATATATTGCCAATCAGGCAGTTTCAAATGGAACCATGCCTGCACCAGAATATTATTACAACATAGACGGTTATACATACCCGGCATTTATGCAAACTTCACAAAAATTGATTGATTACGCAGATAATAACAACAATAATGTCATTGAAGAGGAATATATGCTTTTGGGATTAGTACCATATTCAAAAAATATGATAGTAAACGTTTATACAATAAACAATGATTTGGTGTATACCTTGGATTTTTGCAACGATGACGGCATCTGTCAAAGATATGAAGATATTCAATGCTCAGACTGCGCTTCTGAATTTAATGTAGAATGCAATGACCCCGGAGATGCAACAGATGTACAGGAGCAATGCCAGATAAAACCAGACAATTCAATAGAGCCCATAACAGTTAATGATATTGAAAATGAAACCACAGTTCAGGAATTTCAGGAAGATTTTGATTCGGCAATCAACAACTATGAACAAACACAAAAAACACAGGTTTGCTGTCTGCCAATATTATCATTATTTTGTATATTTATATTAGTAAAATATCAGGAAAATTAACCGGAAATGTACTCTGAACCCTTTTTTAAAGATTGCTCATTCAATATCTGATATATCCTTAGTAACACGCTGAGGGGAGGTGTGTAAGTATGAATGAAAAACTTAACATGGAAGATTTGAATGCTCCTGTACAAGAGGTACAAGAGGAGAAGGATTTGAAAGAATCCTATGATGAACTGGAAAAAACTGTTGAAGAAAACAAAGCCAGGAAATCTAGGCCTGATTTTAGAATCGTGCAACCTACAGTTGATATGGAAGGTAAACAAAACCTTAACAATGTAGGTGCGATGTGGAAAAATGTTTCCAAAAACGGCAACATTTTTTATACCTTGAAAATAGGTGACCTGAAATTATTGGTCTTTCCAAATAAATAGGTGATTAAATGGATTTAGAAGATCTTCCTGGAGTAGGACCTGCAACTGCTGAAAAACTGGCAACCGCAGGTTATGACATCCAAAAAATTGCTGCATCATCAGGCCATGAACTGGCAGAAGTTGCCGGCATTGGAGTTGAAACAGCAAAAAAGATTATTAATGCAGCAAGGGACTCATTGGAAATGGGTTTTGAAACTGGAAGCTCAATACATGAGCGAAGAAAAGAAATTGGAAGGATTACAACCAGTTCAAAAAATCTTGACGATTTGCTAGGCGGTGGGATTGAAACCATGTCTATAAGCGAATTCTACGGGAGATTTGGATCTGGGAAATCACAAATAAATTTCCAGGTCGCAATCAATGTACAACGACCTGTAGATGAAGGCGGGCTTGACGGCAACGTATTATGGGTTGATACTGAAAGCACGTTTAGGCCTGAGAGAATAATCCAAATGGCTGAAGCCTTGGACATGGACAGTAAAGAAGTATTGGACAATATATTCGTTGCAAAGGCAATCAATTCTGATCACCAGATAGTATTAATAGAAAAAGCTGAACAGATGATTAAAGATAACAACATTAAATTGATCATTGTTGATTCATTGACTGCACATTTCAGGGCAGATTATGCGGGAAGAGGTGCGCTTGGTGAACGCCAGCAAAAACTGAACAAGCATATACATGTCCTGCAAAAACTTGCTGACCAGTATAACTTGGCAATAGTGATTGCAAACCAGGTTATGGATAACCCAGGGATATTGTTCGGTGACCCGACAACACCAATCGGTGGTAACGTGCTGGGCCATGCTGCAACATACAGAGTTTACCTTAGAAAAAGTAGGGAAGACAAACGTGTAGCAAGATTGGTTGACAGTCCTTGTCTACCAGACAATGAAACTATATTCAAAGTCAAACCTGAAGGAATTAGAGATTAAATTTTGTATTTAACTCTTTTTTTATAATTTTTATTTTTTTTTCTTTTTTAATCGTTATAACTTCATTTATAACTTTAATGAAAGATTTATAAAAAGACGATCAAATAATTTAAATATGAAGAATAATAAATTTATCAACTTTTTATTATTTATAATGATATTTGCTTCATTAAGTTTTCAATTTTCAGAAGATGATTTCCTTCCACCTCAACTTCCTGATGAAAACTTAGGAAATGTCCAAACATATTTAGTAAGTTCTAATAATTCCCCACTTGAAAGAATAACAGTTTGTATTAGCATTAACGAAACAAAATTATATAGAAATACTGATAGATTCGGCATATTAAATTTTCAGATCCCAAACGGGCAACATAGTATTTATTTCATAGCTGATAATATCAACACACCTGCAGAGGATTACATATCCGAAAACATAACTTTTTTTGTAAACAAGGAAACAAATTTTAAAACTATAATGTTTCCTGTTGGAAGGATCATTATAGATACAACTCCTGAAACAGAATTAAATATTTCATGTTACACAACACACCCATTACAAGAACAAACAATTAACAGTGACAAAAACGGAAAAAGTTCAGTCATGGTTCCAACTGGAAAATGTAAAATAAAAAGCAAAGAGGGGATAACAAATGTCAACGTAACACATGGACAAATTGTTACAATAACACAACCTGATGAACAATTATTTAATTTAACAGAGATAATAATAGGTTTATTCATTTTAATATCCATTCTAATTATGTTAAGAGGATTATATTTCATATATCAGCGTCATAACGAAAATAAGGATATAAAGGTTAGAAAATACATTGAAGGCAATGAAACTCCTTTATCCAACTCATTAAAAAACCTTAGCAAAACCGAAGAAAAAATAGTCAAACTACTTATGTCAAAAGGCGGAATAGAACGACAATCTCAGTTAATTAAAGACCTGAACATTTCACGCGCCACTTTTTTTAGAGAAATTAAAAAATTAAAAACAAAAAAAATAATCAACAAAAACAGAAAAGGTATGAACATCATAATAGAAATTACTCCTGTTTTTTTAAATGTCTTTAAAAGAGAAATTGAACACAATAAACGTATTTGATACACAAATGAGACGGTAATGAGACTAATCTTTATAAACCAGTTTAATGCACAGTGTTTGTGTTTAAATGTGGTTAAGCAAACCACAAAATGCTAATAAAATAAAAGAGGTTGATAAAAATGAAATATTTGATGTTTACAATATTAATGTTTGCATTATTAGGAATGGTTTCCGCAGAAATGAATATTTGGG
>CAYOKY010000010.1:0-15018 GCA_964404695.1 Microcaldota archaeon
AGAATTTAAAGAATATGAAATGCAAATCGCTGAAGGAATAATGAAAACCCATCACAAAATCAAAACCGTATTAAAAAAGACCAGCGGAATGCAAGGAGTAATGAGAATCAGAACATTTGAACATATAGCCGGCAAAGATAAACGGGTAACTGAATATAAAGAAAACGGGTGCACATACAAGATTGATGTTGCCAAAATGTTCTATTCATCCAAACTTTCAACTGAACGATTAAGAATATCAAAGCTTATTAAAGATGGCGAAAACGTATTGGTGCCTTTTGCAGGTTACGGCCCTTTCGCGATACTGTTTGCGAAACAACACCCAAAATCAAACGTCATAGGTATTGAACTGAACAAGGATGCAGTCAATTATTTTGAACAAAACATTAAACTGAACAAGATTGAAAATATTGAAATCGTTCAAGGTGATGCACGAAAAATAGTCAAACAATATGAAAACTGGGCTGACAGAATAGTAATGCCACTACCTAAAGACGCAGTTGACTTTGTAAAAGATATGATGCCCGCCTTAAAAAATAAAGGAGTAATACATTTGTATGCGTTCACTTCCAAAGACGAGCCGTACAAAGAACTTGAGCAACAGCTTATTAAAATTGCAAAAGGTTATAACATTAAATTTATATTAGAAAAAATTGTAAGACCATATTCGCCGTCAACGGTTGAAATTGTTATGGACATAAAATGTGAAAAACAACACAACATTGAAGATGTGAACAACATTAAATAGAACACATAGAATTGAACAACATTAAACAAAACAAAGAACAATATAGATTAAACAAAACAATATATAATAGAGAGAAAATATAATTAAAGTGATAAGAATGGATGAAATTAAACTTGCAACGTATATGATCGGTGGGTTACTAATAGTAATAGGATTATTCCTGATTGGCATAGACCTTAATCAAAAAAATACGGAAAACATAGGCGATCAAACCCTTGAAAATCAAACAGATGGAAGTGAACTTGTCAATGCAACTGTAAATAATGCAACATTGAACAAAATTACCATTACATCTAACAAGGAATTATTTGCGTCAGGAGAAATCATTGTTGTAACATTAAACATAACATCAAACCAAAGCATTGAAACAAAGATTGAATGCAACGGAGTAAGCAATAAATTAAAATTCACCCAGATTCAAATGTTGGAAAGGGGCAACAACACCATATCCTTTGACCATAAACTGCCCAGATGTAATGTATGCGGGGGAATTAAACCAGGGAAATATAACATAACCTGTGAAGTAAATGAATTAAACATAACCAATTGGCTAGAAATTGATATAAGATAATGATTTTAGAGAGAATCTGAAACTCAAAAAGTTAAACCCAAGGCAAATCTCGAGGTAACAAAAAGGGACATGGAAAGGGTTTAAAAAGATTAACTTAATTGAATATTCAGCTTTTCAAAGCATCATGGGAGGTGAGGGGGAGCCATTTATTTGGTGTACCTCCTCATCATATTTATAACTTCTTTTAATCTAACGTTTAAGCAAATTATATTTACCCATATTTTAAGCTCTGTTAACGTTTAAGCTATTCAAGGCCAAGGCTTGTAAAAAGCCGGGTGCCAGCCAGTAGGTGACAAGAACAAAAAAAATGCAAGAATATTTAAATAAATGACAACATAATCTACTATATGACACAACTATTGGGAAGCATTGAGAAAACTAAAGACCATGTCCCAACTAAAGATAAATTTTCTGTCAAAATCATCGATCTTTCAAACGGCCTGAACAATGATGCCAA
Organism: Microcaldota archaeon; assembly: GCA_964404695.1. Lineage (GTDB taxonomy): Archaea > Micrarchaeota > Micrarchaeia > Anstonellales > JAGGVH01 > JAGGVH01. The sequence goes on from CAYOKY010000010.1 coordinate 1,777, forward strand.
AGATCAGAAAACCACTTCAAATGTCTTTCAAAATAAATTAAGCGAAAATGATAATAACAAATTATGCATTTTCCCCATGGAAAAAACAGAAACTCCTATAACTTCACAAAAAAGGCAAAGGCCCCCCAATTATTGGAGCCAAGAGAGAGTAGACAAAACGATTAAATGGATGCATAAAAGGAATATGCCTTTAGACCACAAAACAATCAAGGGCAAATACCAGCAATTGCTCTCTGCTGCAAAAAGGGTTTACAAATCCTCGTGGAGTAATATCCTAGCTCAAAATAACATAGACATTTCCAAAGGCAAACGGAAGCCGGGAGGATATTGGACCGACAAAAAAATCCTTAGTGAAATCAAGTCGCTTCATAAAAAAGGGGAATGCCTCATAGACAAATGCGCACGGAACAGTCACGGCGACCTTTGGAATGGCGCAAGACGCAGGTTTGGCAACTGGAAAAAAGCATTAGAAGTAGCAGGGCTGAACTACTGTAATATTCAGACAGTTAAAAGATACAATACATATAAACTGGAGTTAACAGATAGAGTAAACCGTGTACTGGCTGACAAAAAATCTACAAAAAATAATTACCTGGCTCTGCTCCGTGAGATTAACAAGCAACACAAGACATTGTTCGCTTTTTTTGAGGAACGCAAAATAAACAAGAAAGTGCAGGAAACTTTGTGTTCAAAAATATTTGACCTTTTCATTACTGCTATGTTAAAATATAAGCACACCAATGGCAGATTCCCAGCACGCGAAAAAAATAGCCCGGTTTTTGAAGCAGATTATAACTTAGATTATTTCTTAAGCGTGATGCGGAAAAAAGATTTTAACAAGATTGTCGCTTTGAAAAAAGAAGCATATCTCGCTTTTGACCCTTACAACGGGAAAAGGGTTTTAAGCTACTGGGAAAGCAACAAAAACGAAGAGAAGATTTTTATTGAAATGTGGGACAACAACATAAACGTAACACGCGCCCTTGCCTATTATTTCTTGCAAAACAAAACTACAATTTATAATAACAGAAAGCTGGAAGCAAGCAATAAAAAGACGTGTCAATACGACAAAGACGTGATTCAAGAATTGAAAATAGGAATGCTGTGCGCATTGAGAAACTATGAATGGTGGAGGACAACGGGCAAATTCTCAAGCTTTTGCACAGTATATATGAGAAACCAGGTCTTGGAATATTTAAAATCAATTAAGAAAGACAGTCTTAATGTTTCCTTGGATGCCCCAATATCACGAAATGATAATGATGGCAACACCCGCAAAGATCTCCTGCCCGACAAAACCCCCTCCAAAGGCATTATATACAAGATAAATACGAAAATGTTAATCAAGGCAATAAACGAACTAGATGAAGAAAAACAACATGTCATCACCCAATTTTTCGGCATAGGTTGCAATAAACAAAAACTTGAAGTAATTGGGAAACGCATGGGCATCACGCGCTCACGTGCGCAGGTGATAAAGGATGATGTTCTGGAACTGCTGAAGAAAAAAATTAACCTAAAAGAAAAATTTGCTTCTTACCCCGTCCTTACTGATGACATAGTTTAACAAATCATTTCCGGAAATCTGGTCTCGTACAATTTATAAATTCTTGCTCTGGTTCAAATACAAGAATAAACTTTTCAGGAGGATTATTATGTATTGGTCAGGATGGCTCAGTAAATCACAGATTATACAATATCTAATGTGCCCATACTCATGGTATGTGGGGAAGATACGCAGAATCAAACCTGCCAAAGTTAAAGCGTTTGAAGATGGAAGAAACGTTCATCAGACATTGGAAGAACTTTATAATAACAATGAGACGTTTGAAAACGAGGAACATGTCCTGCAAGAACTTAAGAAAATGGAACATTACGAAACATATAAAGAACAATTTGCCAACTTCTCAAAAATGATTCCCAGATTTTCAATGCGAAAACCGAATTTCAGAGAGATAAGAATAATTGACAAAGAGTATAAAATGAATTGTGTTATTGACAGAGTGGACAGAGTAGACAATAAATTACACGTTGTTGAATATAAATGGTCAAACAAATGGCCATGGTGTGATTTTGAACTTGCATTGTACGGAGCATTATTAGAAAGACACTGGGGCAACCCGATCAATAAAGGTGCAATCTTCTATTTGAGTGATGAAGAATTAAGATATGTAGATATTACACCTAAAATGAAAAATGATGCGATGAACACGATAAATACCGTGAGAAATGACATCAAAGGGAAATTAAGGTATGACAAAGTCAAGGAAGGGCAATTCCAAAAAAAGCAAGGAATAGCATGTGAAAATTGCCCATATAAACACTATTGTGGATTGTCGTAAACCCATTCGTTATATTTAAAAAGATTACTCGTATTATAACAGGTGGTGACTTCAATGGATACAGGTTATCCCAAGAATAAAATTGAAAGCGCAGTTGGAAAACTGAAAAAGGAAATTGCAGGTGAGATTTCATTATCTGAAAAGCCAGGGGCAACCATGAGAAAATGGCGGGAAATATTTAATATTACCCAAACCGAGCTTGCAGACTATTTAGATGTATCACCTTCAACGGTTAGTGATTATGAATCCAACAGAAGGACGTCCCCAGGGATCAACATCATTAAACGCTTAATCAATGCAATAATAGACATTGACCTGGCAAAAGGCGGACGGATTACTACCCAATTGACACAGGATTTTGTTAAAGAAAAAGATTATTTTGAAGTTCACGAGTTTGCTACAAGTTTCACAGGCAAAGAAATGGTTAAAATGTTAAAGGCCAAAGTAGTAGCAAACGAAGACTTGTTAGAAAACAAAAAGGTTTACGGGTACACTCTAATCAATTCGCTCAGAGTAATACTTGACCTGCCATATTCACAATTCCCAAGATTATACGGTGCAATGAGTGAACGTGCTTTCATTTTCACTGAAGTGTCAACCGGCAGAAGTCCATTGGTAGTCATAAGAGTTTCTGCACTTAAACCAAGCATAGTAATACTGCACGGAATAAAAAAGGTTGACCAGCTGGCGCTTAAGATTGCAGAAAAAGAAATGATACCAGTATTGACAACTGAAATGAACACAGATGAAATCAAAGACATGCTTAACAAATTATGAATACTTAAAATGAGGTGTTTTAATGGTAGGAATTGTAGGATATGGAGCTTATGTTCCATCGTTCAGAATTAAAACTGAAGAGATTGCAAAAGTTTGGGGTGAAGACCCGAACAGAATAATTAATGGTTTAGGAATCAAAGAAAAAAGCGTGCCTGGCTTGGATGAAGACGCCGCAACGCTGGCAGTTGAAGCAGCAAGGATTGCACTTAAACGCGCTGAGATTAATCCACAGGACATTGAAGCAATATTTGTAGGTTCAGAATCTCATCCGTATGCAGTCAAACCAACATCATCAATCGTGGCAGAAGCCATTGCATGCACACCACATTTAACTGCAGCAGACTTAGAGTTCGCATGCAAAGCGGGCACTGTTGCAATACAAATCGGGATGGGGTTAGTCAAATCGGGCATGGTAAAATATTCTGTTGCCATAGGAAGCGACACTTCACAGGGAAGACCGGGCGACGCATTGGAATATTCAGCAGGTGCTGGAGCAGGCGCATTTATCATAGGTAAAGATAAATTAATTGCAGAAATTAATGGTACTTATTCATTCACAACTGATACTCCGGACTTCTGGAGAAGACCTGGACAGGAATACCCATCACACGGTGGCAGGTTTACAGGAATTCCCGCATATTTCAAACATGTAGGGGCAGGAGCACAAGGCATGATGGACAGAATGAACACCACAATCAAGGATTATGACTACTTTGTATTTCATCAACCCAATGCGAAATTCCCACTCAAGATAGCAAAGAACATGGGCATTGATAAAGAAAAGGTTTTGCCCGGCCTATTGACACCCGTCATCGGCAACACATATTCAGGTGCTACCATGCTCGGACTTGCAAACGTATTAGATTTAGCAGAACCTGGCGCAAGAATTTTAGTAACATCTTTTGGTTCAGGTGCAGGCTCAGACGCGTTTGATATTACAGTTATGGACAATATTGAAGAAGTCAGAAACAGGGGAAAGAAACTTAGTACTATTATGGAACGTAAGAAGTATCTGAGTTATGGACAATATGTCAAACACAGAAAAAAACTTAAGATATAATTTTAATACCTGATAGTTTTGACAATAAAGATTGAAGAAAATTAAGATTTAATCAAGGTGATATGATGAGAAAAGTTGCAATTATAGGGGTTGGAATGACCAAGTTCGGTGAACATTGGGGCAAATCCTTAAAAGAATTAATCGTTGAAGCTGGGATCAAAGCATTAACTGATTCCAACTTATCAGGCAAGGAAATTGAAGCTGTTTACGGGGGCACAATGGCAGCCGGTCGGCTTGTAGGGCAGGAACATATCGGAGCATTGTTAGCAGATGCAATGGGACTTAATCCATTGCCATCAATCAGGGTTGAAGGCGCATGCGCATCCGGTGGCATAGCTTTGAGAGAAGGTTACATGGCAGTTGCTTCAGGCAAACATGACGTAGTAGTCGTGGGCGGTGTTGAAAAGATGACTGATGTAAGTACTGGCGATGCCACAATCGCACTTGCAGGAGCAGGCGATATTGAATGGGAATATTTCTCAGGTGCAACGTTTCCGGCATTATATGCATTGCTTGCAAAAAGACATATGAAAGAATTTGGAACCACTGAAGAACAAATGGCAAGCGTAGCAGTGAAAAATCATGAGAACGGTTCAAGAAATCCTTATGCACAATACCAAAATAAACTCACAATTGAACAAGTTTTGAATTCTAAACCAATCGCTGAACCGTTGAAGATTCTGGACTGTTCACCAATAAGTGACGGTGCAGCAGCAGTAATACTTGCACCTTTGGATGTTGCAAGAAAATACGTAGATACGCCCATTGAAATCATGGCATCTTCCCAAGCTAGTGATACATTGGCATTACATGACAGGGCATCGTTAACTGAACTGAACGCAACCAAGGTTGCAGCAGAAAAAGCATACAAAGAAGCAAAGGTTACTCCAAAGGATATTAATCTTGTGGAAGTTCACGATTGTTTTACTATTGCAGAGATTTTGGCAATTGAAGACCTTGGCCTGTTCCCAAAAGGAAAAGGAGGCATTGCTTCACTTGAAGGTGAAACTGCACTAAACAGTAAAATAACTGTTAACTCATCAGGAGGACTTAAAGCATGCGGTCACCCGGTAGGAGCTACAGGAGTTAAACAGGCAGTTGAAGTTACATGGCAACTCAGAGGGGAAGCAAAAAACAGGCAGGTTGACAATGCAAACATTGGAATGACTCACAATGTAGGAGGTTCTGGAGCAACAGCAGTTGTCCACATACTGAAAAGAGGTGATTAAATGGTTGAAGGAATTGCATCAGTCTGGAGAAATATACCTTATAGATATAGATTAGAGGGCAATGTTTGTGAAACTTGCAGTACTGCCTATTTCCCACCAAGAATGATCTGCCCAAAATGCAGGAGAAAAGGTAAACTAGTTTACAAAAAGTTTATGGGCAACGGTAAAATCTATTCATATACTAAAGTGTACGCAGCGCCAACTGGGCTGGAACTTGAAGTTCCGTACCACATTGCAATAATTGACCTTGCAGAAGGTCCAAAGATATTAGGGCAAATCGTAGACAGCGATGAAGACAAGATTAAAATTGACAGCAAAGTTGAACTCGTATTCAGAAAGATGAAAGAGGACGGAAAAGAAGGACTAATACATTACGGTTTCAAATTTAAAGTTATTGATGAAGTATAAACCTTTTTTAGTTCAATCTTTTTTATTTTGTTTTATTATTTTTCTTTATTGTTTTTATATTTCTAATTTATACATTTTTATTATATCAACAATGTCTCCATAGCCTAAGAATGAACCCAGAGAATAATAAAAATGCAAATCAATTCTTTTCAAATCATCAACAATAGAAGTATGAAGTTCAATCTTTTTAGACATGAAAATTAGGTATTATAAAATGTTTAAAAATAAATGTAAAAAAAACGGCAATTATAAAGTTTTCATAAAATTATCAATCTCTTTAAACGCCAATGAACAACCGCTGTGTTTCAATTTATAAAGTCCAGACCTGAGAAACGCCTTAGGATCTTTAAAAGAATTAAAATAACCCTTTTTGTAAGCCATTATCATGAGTTCACTGCTTCTGAAAACTTTCAAATTCTTTGTCATCTCCCTAAATCTTTCAAGATTATCTAATTTGGTTGCAATATTAATATGAAACTCATCTTCAAAATGCTTTTTCAAAACTTCAGGGGCTTCAATCAATGTTCTTGTAGTCCTTTCATCAATTAACATATAGTTTATATCACGGTCTTTGGCACTGGCAATCATACCACATTCTCCCTTATCAATCAAATGGATAGGTTTACCCTGCTTGTAAAATAAGGTATTGCCCACAGACATAATCTCATTCATAAATTTTTTATCTTCATCAATTATCTCAATAATGCCTTTGTCAACCAGATTTTGAATCTTATAAGCATGGTTGGAATACTGTTTGATTTTCAATGGACGGGTAATACATTCATACTCAACCATAGTAGGCATTACAAACTTAATTTTCTGTTTAAATATAGGCAAACTATCTAAAACACATGTTTCAGATAATGCTATTAATGAACTTGCATCGCAGATTACAGTTTCCATTTCTTCACCCTTTAAATAAATATACTTTTAATCTCCTTAATCCTTTGAGTTATTGGTTTATATGTATCAACCCTGTCAGCCATTAAGGTCTGACCAACATAATTTAAAATCTTAAACTTATCTATTTTTGTTAGTTTGGACGCAGTACTTAAGGATAATCCCTGCGCATAAAGTTTAGCACCAATTTTAACTTTTGCATTATGTTCCAAAGCATAAATATATTTTTTATCTTTACTATCAACAGTATCAATAAGTTTAATCATTTCACCCACAATCTTGCGCATGCCGATATAATCATTAGCATTCATATGATTTTTAAGCAGAGACATAACCTTATCCATTTCCAAAAGATATTTACTATGAGAAAATCTATCTTTTGATATAAGCTTGGAAAGCATAATACTTAATACAGAAGTTTTAAACAAATCATTATTAAAACCTAAAACCAGCTCTTCAGTACATTTTGTTTCAACTTTTTTTATCCGTTTAATATTTTTTGATTTATATCCAACGTATAATTCTTTTAACATTTTTTTGAAAAACCTATCCATTTTCCCACCTTTTGTGCCAATTATAGTTAAAATATGATAAAAAAGTACATTATTTTAACGTCTACGGCCCAAAACATTTATAAATGTGTCATGATAATGTCATGATTATACTGTGATGGTATCACAACTTGTCATAACACTATACATGAGGAAATAAATATGAACAAGAAATATAAACCTATCGGAAAAGAAAGCCACGAATTCGTTAATGCAATAGTAAATAAACATAGTGACGTAGTGGAAAAGCTTGATGATCCGGTTTTCCTCGGAATGATGGTTGCACAACTATTGGAAGAAAGGGAAAATACTAACAGAATAATGAAAAATCTGTTAGCAAGGTTGGATAAAATTGAAACAAAACTTGATGAAAAACATAATACTCGAAAAATTGAGGAAATACTTCCTGAAATTGACCAGAAAATAGTTGACCTGATAAAACTCAAAGAAAAAGTTACTGCAAAAGATGTCAAGAAAGAGTTCAATTATAAAGGTACAAACGCGGCATCGGCCAGGTTAAACAAACTGTGCAATATAGGGTTATTGACAAAACAACAAGCCGGAAGAAGAGTTTATTTCATGCTCGTTTAGCGCGAGGCGACCAGAAAATTATAAAAGCCAAGTCAGAAAAATGAGGGGATTATCCCCCTCACCTCCCATGATGCAAAACCATAAAACCATGATGCAAAAAAGCTATAAAAATAAGGAAATAAGAAAAATATAAAGAGACAAAAAAGCAAGAAAGATGCAAGAAAGCAAAAAGAATAGTGAAAAAAGGAAAATAAATAAGAGATAAAACAAAAGATAGGTAGGTGGTGTATGTGGAGATTACAATATCGTCAAAAGATGTATTAGATTATTTTATTATGTCCAGAAGAAGAAATGAACTCGAATTTAAAAAGAATTTTTTAAAGGTGAAAGGAGCAAAGCAAAGTGATCCTCACATTGCAGTACTGGAAACTACAATAATGAATACAGACGAAGCAATCAAACCATTAGAAGAAAAAATGACAATGGCAGGATTGAAACCAATTACCTTATATGGAACGAAAATTGATAAATTAAACGAAAAGATACATGAGTATAGTATTGAAGAGATTATGAATGCTGCCAAAAGCAAAAACGGAGAACTTTATAACAACATGAAAAACAGAGGAGAAATGGCAAAAAAGAATTTTGAATATAAAGAAGAACTTTCAGCGCTAACAGTTATTTTAACAACTGCAGGCCCTGTTGAAGCTAAAGAGATTACAGAAATTGTTGAAGGAGACAAAGATGAAATTACAATGAATCTAACTCCGGAATTAAAAAACAAGGTTCAACCGTTAATGGAAAGATTAGGTTATAAAATAGAAAATCAGGGAGAATATACTATCATAAAAAAAGAAGAAACCAACCTGCAATCCAAATGGGTTGGAAATGAAAAAGTATGGGTAGAACCTGAAAAACTTGAAGATTTTGAACAAAATGAAGAAATATTAGACCTTGTAATGAAAAGATTACAATTTTATACTGCAAAATCACAGATTAATGAAGTCAACGATGAAGAACAAATAAAGTTTAAAGAACTTCAGGAAGAATATGCCCAAAGAATGATGAAGAGAGAAGATCTATGCTTTCCTGCTTACACTGAAGTGAAAACCCAGGTATCCCTTGCAGAGAATCAAAAGTAAAATAGTGCAATAAAAAAGTGGATGCATAAGAACCAGGTTGTAAACTGAATTCAGTCATAATTGTATCTTCAAGGATATCTACTTTAATTTTTTCCTCTTCTACAATGTTATTTTCCTGAATCTTATTCTCGTTAATCTTTTCTTCCTCAATTTTCTCTTCCTTTCTAATTTTCAAATCATGTGCAATGGATAAAGCAGTACGGAAATTACCTTTTGAACTTAGCTCAGGCATAGATCTTAACTTAAAATGTTCAAGAGTAATTCCTTCTTCTTCCAAAACAGTATCCTCCAACTCATTGGTTTTAGATTCATAACCCAAAATATTCATAACAAGTATCTTATCCCCATTTTTTGAAGATACGTCTGGATAACCAAACTTATTGATATTACATTTGTATTCATTGGCATAAGGTTCAAAATTCTTGTCCAGAATTCTTTTTGCAAGACATTTATTAAAAATATAAGATTGATAGGCATGGATAAACATCAATGATGTTGACCTAGGCAGTGTTCTTATCGCACCGATAAAATCAGTTGGATAGTCAGCAAGGTGACCTAATAACATTCGTTCATAACGCAGATACTTGGGAAAATACTGCAACGCCTGCTTGAAATCCATTTCCTGTTCAAGCCTGTGGCGCGAGGTGGTGGCAATTTCTGATTTTTCCCCTTTAGTATCCAAAAGATAGCGTAAAACCGCACCCTTATAATCTCCCATCATCATATCCTTCCCCATTAAATGAGTATTACAACGACTTGATCCAAACCTCTGCGGTCCAAAAAAATTGAAAAATAAAGGATACATTTTAGGCAAAGAACTTGTGTAAACCCTAATCTTAAACCTGTTACCGGCTAAATTACCAAGCTGAACCTTTTCCTTCTCTTTCCATGCACCCAAAATCTTTATGTCCTTTAATTTTAGATCAAGCAGTTTATCCTTATCAATGGCAAACCCGGAAACACGCTGGACAGTAACCGCGAACTTGTCCTTGGTTCCTCCATGATTAAACCGTTTCTTGCCAATGTGTAAAGCTCTCCCTACTCGTTGAAGAGCAGAATTCGTATCCCAGTTGGTTTTCTGCAACACAAAATGCACAAACTTGCCTTCGGGGTCAAGATCCTCACAGTTAAAGGGTTCATCCAATTCAAGAATCCTGCCATTGGGCATAATCTCTTCAACAATGAAATCAGAGGGTTTATGTTTAATATCAGCTTTAGGAAAGTTCTCATTAAATCCAGAATTCATAGAAATATCACAAGTCATGATATGTAATCTGTAAAGATAGTTTTTTATTAACTTCTTATGTAAATATACTTGGCAATGATGAAACCGTCCCAGTCTGAATGATGATGATCGGAGTAACTTCTGAGCCGAAAAATTATAACATATTGTTTTTCAAACAGGAAATATACTTACCAAAAGTTTAAAATAGTACAAAATTTAGAAGGTTTGTATAAGGTTTGTAAAAAGGTGGGGCAATGATTTTAGGAATAGTAGGGTACAATGCATCAGGCAAAGACGCAGTTGCCATTATTCTTGAGAAAAACGGGTTTACACATTACTCATTATCTGCTATTGTAAAACAAAAAGTTAATGAAAAAGGCATAGAACCAACCAGGGAAAATCTAATTCAAACAGGCAATGAATTAAGACTACAAAATGGCTCGGCAGTTTTAGCCGAAAAAACTGGAAAATTAATTAACGAAAACCCTACAAAGGATTATGTAATAACTTCAATAAGAAATCCATACGAAGTTGAATCATTAAAAAAAGAATTCAAAGACAATTTTCATTTGATATACATCAACACAGATCCAAAAATAAGGTTTGAAAGATTACGAAAACGAAACAGGGAAAATGATGTGAAAACGTTTGAACAGTTTATTAAAACGGAAAACATGGAAAAACAAAACAATGACCCCAACAAACAGTCCATAGAAAACTGCATTGAAAAGGCAGAATACGTAATCATTAACGAAGCAAACATAGAAACACTTGAAAAAGACATGAATAAATTATTAAAAGTATTGAGGTCTGAAAATGGATAAACCAATCCTCTCAAGACAAAGGGTTGAAGAATTAAAACAAAAATATTATACTGACTTAAATAAAAAATTAAAAAAAATTGATGTAAAACAAGACTTTTACGGTCCGACACCACCAAACATATTAGTAGGCGATTATAATTATCCAAACGTTAGAATAGGCAGTATGCTTTCACTGGGCAATGCTGAACTGTCCGCAAACCCGACATTGCTCTATGGAAAACCATATTCAACTATAATTAACGAATTTGGATTAAACCTACTTGGAATAAATTATGGCAATGTTCACAATAGAGAAATGGACGACGTTAAAGATAGTGTCTTGTCTTATAAAACAATTGATATGGAAGCCAAGTTTAAACATAAACCAAACATTAACCCCAAATTCAATCCATACACAATCCCAACAGGCTATTCTGCACAACTTAAAAAGATCCGGTTGGCTGAAAACCCTAAGATACCAACGATCACATACAAAGTATTAAACGATGACCTGCTCGCAAAAGATGCAATTGGTATGATTGCAGGGAAAACTGACATATATTACACATCCCGACTGTTAACTGCCGGGTTATTGGGAAAAGAAGGCAATAAAAAATTAGTACCAACGCGATGGGCGATCACTGCAGTTGATGACATGCTTGGCAAGGAAATGATTAATGAAATTAAAGATAAAGCAACTATTAATCAATATGAGGTTTATGAAAATGAATTTTTGCATAACCGGTTTATTATAGCTTTACTTCCAGGACCATGGGAATATGAACAGTTTGAAGCATGGCCAATACATTCAGCATGGGGCACCGACTGGGGCTTTAATCAAGAATATGAACCTTTCAAAGGCAGAACAAAATATGCGGACAAACAGGCAGGAGGTTATTATGCTGCGCGGTTTGGAGTCGTTGAACATTTATCACTCCGCAGAAAACAGGCCAAAGTCATAGTCATCAGGGAAATTGATGATGAATATTCAGTACCGGTAGGAGTATGGCAGGTCAGAGAAAACGTCAGAAATGCAATGAAAAATGAACCGAAACGATTTGAAAAAATGGATGATGTCCTTAATTATATTAAGACCAAACTTAAAATTAAATTAAACAAATATCTGGAAAAGGACATTATATTAAAACAAAAGACATTACTTGAATTTTAAGAGTTTTATAAAAAAATGTCAGAGACCATAGAAACTTAAAAATAACTTTATAAACTTTCAACGTGTATGTAATACATGGCATTGGGTTTTTCTAAAAAAAATAGGACAAAACAAGGAAAAGAGTTAGAATCTCCCAAAAATCAAAAAGAAAATCCTTTTTCAACCAAAAATCCTTTTTCTAAAGACACTAATTCCAAAACCAAAGCCACATTAAAATTTGTCGGAGTTTTATTATTCATAACATTTACAACGCAATTTATGACAGCTGGGAGACCAAATCCCGTAACTGCATTTGCCTTGGAGTATGGTCCAAAGAAACAGGTTGAAATGCAAATTAAAAACACTCCGCAGGCAACATTGGACAGTTTGGAAACTCACTTAGAACAGCTATTCATAGGAGACAACAAAAAGGAAATTGAAAATTTTGAGAATGATGTTAAAAATTTGAATATATTTAAAGAATATTTAAGGTTTGATTTTGACACAACTAAACTCAGTAAAAGAAAAATAGTGGATTTTATATTTAATGATTTCCCAGTCACATTACGTCTTTACAATATAAAAGAAAATAGAGAAAACGTATTAGATCCAAGAAATGTAGAAAAAGAAGGTAAAATAGATTGTGATACTGGATCATATATACTTTCATTATTACTTAAAGAATATGGCATTAATTCTCATATAGTTGTAACTAAAATAAATGACGAGATAAACCATGCATTCTTAATTATAGAATTAGATGGAAAATTTGAAGTTTATGATATTCAAGCAGTAATAGCACAAAATTTAAGTGAAGTAACTATAATAAATTCCATAGATAAAGAACTTAGAAAGAAAAATCAAATGATTTCTCCTGAAGGCATGGAGGAGTTAAATCAAATGTTTGCAGATACAATGCAGGCAATAAAAGACAGGGAAATGGAATTAGCAAAATCTGAAAGCAGTATGATAATGACATCTAGAATGTATGCGAGATATATAATAGAAAAGGATAAAAAATATGAAGATGAAGTAACCAAAAGGGCTAATGAAATATTACATGATTCATCATATTCAAGGATTGATGGACATTCAAGATTAATCCAACATAAATTAAAACAACA
>CAYOKY010000011.1:0-346 GCA_964404695.1 Microcaldota archaeon
GCCATCAACATTATAATCGGGAAAATTATGTAAAATGCTACGCCCATCCCAATCAGTATGGCACCTAACCGTCGGGTTGGGAAAAATAACCGGAAAAACAATCCAACCGGTAAAAGTATAGGCATGGCAAGGTTTGCAATCAACCTAAGCATAACGTTTTGAAGCCAAAGAATTGAAGTTGAAATTAAGTTAAGAGTCATATAAGTATTCATATGATCAACAATGTTTTGAAGACCATTAAACGGCTTAGCAGAGATTACGTCAAGGTTAACCTGTAAATTAGACAAATAACCAAGGATAATTGACATGGCACAGGCCGTATCATTGAAACATCCAAAAGCAAAAT
>CAYOKY010000011.1:446-13713 GCA_964404695.1 Microcaldota archaeon
GCCATCAACATTATAATCGGGAAAATTATGTAAAATGCTACGCCCATCCCAATCAATTATGCACTTAACCTCATCACCTTCCTTAATGCCAGGCCGGTCAACCTCATGGCTTATCTCACCTTCAACTTTTCCAACGAAAACAACACCGTATTCATCATCACCTTTCAAAATATTACCCGTATCGCTGGGTACTCCACCACCCTGCGGATAGAAAACCGTTTTGTCCAGCACAATATATTTTTCATCGTTAACTGATTTTACAACTGCTGTGCACTCTTTCAAATAACAATCCTTCATGTAAAGCGCTCCGTGCATATTCTCATTCCTCATACTCATTCCTCTTTAAAAGTGTCAAGCCATTCCTCTTCAATAAAATGCAATGGCCCGGGAACAATCATTATGAACGGCGGACTGCCCGGGTTCTTAATATCCAAAAGGTTTCCAAAAGTAATCTTCTGGTCAGGATAACCTATCTTTGAAAGTATCAAAACATTAAAATCTTCAAGAAGATTGCCATTCTCCTCTTTTTCCATGTCTTTAAAAATTTGTTTAATGGTCGGGAAGTCCATAGCTTTCTGGTCCTGTAAATCAATAAAAACCAAGGTGTGTAAACCCCTCTTTATATTTTCTTTTATCACTTTGTAAGGCGTGGTGGGCCTATAATTATCATACCAAAAAGTAAGGGTAACAGATTTACCAAACTTATACGTTTGCAGACCGCTCTCGCCGATGGCAGCAGATATTATTGAACTGCCATGTATAACCTTGTAAGGAATTTCCTGTTGCTTGCATGACTGAAGCAAAGAAATATGAGTAGTTGCAACCAATGGGTCACCACCCACCAATAATGCAACATCTTTATTCTGGGCATTTTCCAAAACCTTAACCTCATTCTCCAAAGTAGTCCTGTCTAAAAATATTATTTCCTTGCCCAGATTTGTGCTCAACCTTTCTAAAGCATCCTTATCAATTATATGTGTATACCTATCAACGAAGACCATATCACTTTTTTGCAGGATTTCATAGCCCCGCAAGGAAATGTCTTTTTCATCATATAACCCAAACCCAACTAAATAAAGCATAAAACCACCTATTCATAAATATTAACAAAAACATAAAAACTATGCACCTACAGATATCCGCAATAGATTTCTAATCGCAGGTGCCAAACCTAAAGTCATCAAAACCGCAATGAAAAATAATGCATCCTGTTTAGACAATTTGTTTGCATTAACTTCATCATTAACTGCCTTGACCGCAAACGTTGAAATCAAAACCTTAATTGCAAAGAAAAAAATATAACCGTAATTGTCACCCAGCATTGAAGGTATCCAGTGCTGTTCACCATAACAATGCCCAAAAGTTGTACATAACGGTTCAACCTTATTAAAGAAATCAATAATGATAAACGTGCCCGCACCATCCAAAGCATGTGCAAATATGCCTAAGATATAATCTGGATTAAATTTCCCTTTGCCAAAATTAGTAATTGCAAGATAACCAAGAATGGTTGCAAAACCTGCAAGCCCAATGATTAAAATCGGGTAAACAGGGAACTGAATCAACGGGATTAATATCAAGAGATGTAAACCAAAAAGCAAAGTACCGATTATCCAGGCAGGGAATTTATACTTATATTGTATGTAAAGTGAAACGAAAAACAATAAAGCGGTCAGGACATATATACCTGGCGAAATTGTCAAAATGTTATTATAATCATAAATATGCAAACTTCCAATGAATTGATAAACCTGAGAAAAAATGCCACTGGACATAATATATGCCTGAACCCGTGACCCGCCACCATAAGTATCAAAACTGTCAACAACTACACGAGCAGTACTTCCAAGCAAAATAAAACTTATCAATGCAACGAGAAACTTTTTGTTGATCATGTTATGTTTTTTCAGATGATTATAAACAAAAAATAAAGCTACCAATGCGATTATTGCATAAGTAATAGTATTAACCGGGTTATATCCTTCATGATTAATCATAGCGTCCCAGAAATATTGTTTAATAAAATCTAACATGACAAATTTTTAGCAAGGATTATTTATAAAGATTGGCACAGAATAATCATTATGGCAACAAAAATATCTAAACGCAAAAGACCAAGAAAGGAAGACAAAACATATAAAATTGAACGTAAGATTGAAGGCAAAGTTTTTGACAGGGAAACACTTAAGGTTCTTTCAAAATTTATCGGCAAAGGATTATTTGATAAAATGGATAACCCAATCAAAATGGGCAAGGAAGCCAACGTTTTCCGCGGGGTAAAACTTAAAGACAATGAACCGTTCAAATATTATGCAGTTAAAATTTATAGGATAGAAACAACGTCATTCAAAAAAATGGGAGATTATATATTTGATGACCCAAGGTTTAGAAATGTAAGAAAGTCAATGCATGATTTCATTAAAACATGGACACGGAAAGAATATATTAACCTGAAAACATGTTATCTGAAAGGTGTTAATGTCCCAGAACCCGTAGCATATGATAAAACAGTCATCATAATGGAATTTTTAGGGGAGGACGGCCTTCCTTACGGTACATTAAACGTTTACAATAAAGAAGGGTTAGAAGATATTTATGATATTGAACTGTTTTTTGATCAATGGCTTGAACAGATTAAAAAAATCTTAGAGTGCAAGATAGTACACGCAGACATGAGCGAATATAATGTCATAGTAACACCTATTGGCCCAAGGATAATTGACATGGCACAGGCCGTATCATTGAAACATCCAAAAGCAAAATACTTTTTGGAAAGGGACATGAAAAACTATTTGATCGCATGTAAGAAGTTTAAAGTTGAAAGACATAAACAGGTTGAGGAATTGTTAGAGGAATATAATATCCATAAATAAATACCCTAATCCTCCAAATTCCTCCAAATAAGAAAGATTTTTAAAGATATTTTGAATAGTCAAAGCATGGAAGACCTTATCAAATTATCACAGGAGGATATAAAACAAATAACAAACATATTATCAGACGATATAATTAAGCATAGAAACAAAATAAAAGAGATACTAGACAAATATCCCGATTTAATATCATTACATAAATTAATTGGAAATGCCTATTACAATTCAAATTCATACAAAAACGCAATAGAATGTTATGAACGAATTTTGCCCAAAATCAAACATGATACAAATACAATGATAAATATTGGCAAAAGTTATTTAATGTTAGGAAATGATCAAAATTTTGAGAAAATCATAACAGAAACAGAAAATGAAATTGAAAAACAAAACCTAAAACAGAAACATAATTTAATAATGGTAAAAGTATTGCATAAGTTAAAACAAAATAAACCAAAAGAGATGGCAGAATTAATACGTAAAGCAATGGAAATTGATAAATTGGAAACAAAAAAAGTGTTAACCATAATATTTGAAAAGTTTATTATGCAAAATGAGAGTATAAGTAAAACAAATAAACTTGAACTTTACAAACTAATATGTCAAATAGGTGAAACATATGCCTAAAATTAGAAATCAAGAAGAACAGATACAAAATCTAAGCCAAGCATTAGAAAACAATACAATATTACAAAATGATCTACAAACCTTATTTCAAAGTTATATAAGAACTAATAACAATACAAATGAGGACATATCCACATTTACATCAAATTTTTTAAGTAATAGTAATAATTTTAGAAACGAAGTTAAAGATAGTGTCGTACAAAGCAACGACACCGTCTTAGCTGAAACTTTTGCATCTTCATTAAAACAAGTTTTTGTTATAGAGGCAGATAAAATAAGTGACGGTCCTTGGAGCAGTCAAATAGTTAACCTTAGAAAAGGTTATTTAGAGAATCTAAAGGGAATTGAAAAAAATTATCCTAAACCTGAACAAATTAAGGAAATATTTGAAGAATTGATTAATGAAAATAAATTGGTTGCCAATAAAACATTAGGTCATAATTCCAAAATAACATTGGAAGTTAAAATCAAAAGTGTTGTGAGGGATTATGAACGTAATTATAATATAATGTTAAATACCAAAAATTGGGCAAGTTTAAATAAAGCTTTTGAAAATATGAACCAATTACTAAACGGCTCTGCAACCAGAACAAAAACAGAAGGAGACAAAATTATGAATACACGGAAAGCCACAGTAAAATACCAAGAAACAGAAGTAATACATAAAGAGGGTGGCACTAGGACATATTTTAGGTTAGACACATTCACAGGATTGTATGGAGTCACAAAATATAAACAACAAGAAAATGAAAAAAGTGCTAGCAATTTCACTAAAACTGGAGCAACTGTAAGTTTAGTAGTCCCAGGAGGATTTATCGTAGGAGTACCCATGGAATTAATGGGAGCCTGCATGGACGATGGGAAATTAAGTTGGAAAGAAGTAGGTTCAATAACACTTGAGGCATTAAGCGGAACAGGAAAAAAAATAATAGGAATAGCTTCAGCGGTCAATAATACAAAAACGATATTACAAAAAGCTGACACTGTTAAAACTAATGCTTATGAACAACAATTTTCTATCGCATTACAAGATAGCTTAAAAAATCAAAATTTATAAGAGGATGAGATTATGATATGGCCAAACGGAGAAGAAAAAATAAAATTTTTAAATGAAACGGATGAACAACAAACTAAAGAATTAATAGACAGTTGCGAAAACATATTTTTTGTACATAGAGCAACCAAAAAAGAACAAAATATATATCTAGATAAAAATAAAAGTTTTATATTCTTCAAAAAAGGTGAATATGGTGTTGCAGTTAATACTGATGCATTATATGACATTTCTTGGCCAAAAATAATACAACAAAGCAATTTAATGGATAAAAAAATAAAAACAAACATAGGCAATGATACAAAAAGTAATGAAATGGTTTCAACATCATTAACAAAGGAATATACTGTTACAAATTATAAAGAATTTACTAGAATTGTAATGGACGAATTATTAAGACCCGGATCGTATTACGAAAAAGATTGGATAAAGTTACAAAAACAATACATTCAAGATAAATCCGAGTGGGACAAGGGAAAAACAGTAATCAAAATGACATTATTAAATTATACTAAAAATTATTTCTATTGGAAACTTGAATCTCAGATGGCACCTTATTTCAAATCCTAATACTATAAGTTTATAAATAATAAATGCCTGATAAAAACATGGAAAATAGTTTAAAAAAAGAACATTTTACAAACATTAAACTTCCTGCATTGATTATTTTATGTTTATTTTTAATACCATTAATTATCCATTCATTATTATTATACCAAATTATTGAGCTGGGCAATAGCGTAAAAGCGTTAGATGACGAACACTTATCAAATGGACAAATTGAACAAAAAATTAAAGAGTATAAATCAGGCATTAGTTATCAAATTACAACATCCGTTATGACAACAATTGACATGATAATTACCAGCCCTTTCCTGAGTATCATAACATTTATCCTTGCGCCGATAGTAATAATATTTATTGCAGGAATATTAATAGGACAATTGGAATATTCCAGTGACATCAAATATAAATTAGGAGGATTAATCCTGATTGAAATAGTAGTATTTACAATAATTAGTTATATCTTACTTTTCACCAATATTAAAATTGAATATCTGATTCTGGACATAATAAAATCCGTTGTTGCATTGTTTTGCGGGATATTGACAGCAAAAGTCATTAAATAACTGGAGAGAGAGATAAAAAAGAAATAAGTAAAAAGAAGCGAAAACGGAATGGAAAGAGGACAAACGATAGATTTATAAATATTATCTTTTTAGTATAGAATGTTGTGAAAGAAGGATTTCGCTGGACGTAATGACTGTCGCGTAAGGAAGTGGCAGAACGTGCCAACAGGCTTTAGTTGCGTTTCAGAGTCACAGTATTTTGGTTTCGGCCTTAAACTTTCACAACATATTTTTTGACCTTTAATTTTAAATTTATTATAATTCTAAATTTATTAAAAACTATTAAAATAATTTTATTAAAACCAGTGTCATTAATTTACAAAAAAAGATTAAACGTAATAGAAATTCGCAATCATTGGCGATCCCAAGAGTTTATACAATTCCCATGCAAAGATTGATGATGTTACCAAGGCCAGAACAATTGATATTACGTTATAAAACAAAATCGTATTGATCAAAACCTCGCTTTTCTTAAGTTCGGTTGTTGCCTGTGAAACCAAATCTTCATCAGTTTGAGTCATACTAATTTCAGTTATTGTTGTCAATAATTCTTCACCGCGATTCAAATCAGTCATTGGCACAAAACTATACCTATCATTAAACTGTTTAAACGGCATTTCCGGTAAACTCTCAGAAGGTGAAGATGCCATCAACATTATAATCGGGAAAATTATGTAAAATGCTACGCCCATCCCAATCAGTATGGCACCTAACCGTCGGGTTGGGAAAAATAACCGGAAAAACAATCCAACCGGTAAAAGTATAGGCATGGCAAGGTTTGCAATCAACCTAAGCATAACGTTTTGAAGCCAAAGAATTGAAGTTGAAATTAAGTTAAGAGTCATATAAGTATTCATATGATCAACAATGTTTTGAAGACCATTAAACGGCTTAGCAGAGATTACGTCAAGGTTAACCTGTAAATTAGACAAATAACCCAGGATATATTGCCCGCGCATAAAATTATAATTAAACTCGGTGGAATAATTTAGCAATTGTTCAGAAGAACAAACCGCAGAATTAATTGCACTATTATTAGGCGCGATTTCAACAGTATCGCAAGATGAAACATTGACAAGTTCACCGTAAAAACTTTCAACTGATGAATCAATAGCCTGAACCAGTGTCATTACAACCCCAATCAATGCAAGAGTAATAATAACCTGAAACAGTTCTTCTTTACCAAAATCACGGAGTCGTTTACTGTTTAATGCGAACCCAACGCCCAAAGACAATGCACTAATAATTATTGCAATGGTTGCGATGGTTGCAGTATTAGCAAAAATTCCTGCGCCTTCAAATATCATTTAATCACTAAATATAAATAACCTAGACACTATGAAGTTGTTTGCGTGCTAGGCATATTATAATCCTGAGTATACGACGGTGTTGATTCTGAATTTTCAACTTCTGAAGTTGCCTTAAACATGTTCTGCGAGAATCCTACCAACATATCAGACACACCTATCAATAAACCAATGACTAAACCGCCTATGACCAGACCCATTGCAACAGATTCCCATTTGCCCCTCATTTCTGCGGGTTGCATCTGGCTCAAACCGTAAACAATTGCACCAACAATGACCAGAATCACTGCCAATGCCGTACCCACTTCAATTAGAACATTTTTCCATTCTTCTAATGCTGAAACAATGTATGGTTTATCACTCTCAGCATAGAAAACTGACATCAATAACATAAATATTAACAACCTTTTCATAAACTCACCGGTTTTCTAACATAACCTATATTTTTAAATCTTACTTAACCAACCCTTACTTAACCAACCAAAATAAACGGTGAAAACGGTGAATAAATATGGAACTTGACAGCACCAGAACAGTGCAAGAAAACTTAAACGATTTATATAACTTGAAAAAGAAATTAAAACGTAAACTTGACACTTTAAACAATGTATTAAAGGACAGCAAAGTTAAACTTGAAGAGGCAAAGGAAACTGAGGAAGTCAGAAAAGTACAGGATGACTTAAAAGTCCTTCACGCTCAAAGGATAAAGAAATGGTTTGAAAAATTTCACTGGTTTTACACTAGTAAAGGCAAGCTTGCAATAGGCGGGCGCGATGCACAGCAGAATGATTTGGTTTATTCAAGATACCTTGAAGATAACGATTTATTTTTCCATGCAGACATCCAAGGAGCATCAGCTGTCATACTTAAAGATGGCCTGAATGCGGACGAAAAAGAACTTGAGGAATGTGCACAGTTTACTGCATCATATTCAAAAGCATGGGTCCGCGGGTTTGCAAACATTGACGTTTACTGCCTTAAAAAGGAACAAGTCAGCAAACATTCAAACGCCGGATTCGTAGGCAAAGGCGGGTTTGCACTTAAAGGCGAACGCAAATGGTTCAGGAATACTAAACTAGAACTGGTTTTGTTCGCAAAGGAAGTTGACAATGTTAATATACTACATCTCGGAACAGATGAAGAAATTAAACATAAAACCGTAATCATCCCGGGAAAGAATAAGAAAAGTGAAATTGCAAAGAAAGTTGCAGTCAAATTCAAGGTTGATAAAGATGACATAATCCAAATGCTTCCCGGACCAAGCAGTATTAAAAAGGTGAAATAATGGACATAATCATAACAGGTGCAACAGGAAGATTAGGGCAAAATATTATGACACACTTCAAAGGCAGGTACAAAAACGTTATAGGTGTTTCACGTACAAAAAAAGATGAAAACTGGATAACATCAGAATTGGAGAACTTGGACCTGTCAACTTTTACCAAACCGGTTGTAATACATACTGCCGGATTGTTGGATTATAATGCTTCTTACAAAGATATGTTCAAGGTTAATGTCTTAGGCACAAAAAAGGTTTATGATGAAACTGTAAAAAATAAGGGCCACATGATATTCATTAGTTCAACAGCAGTTTACGGCAAACAAAAATTAAAATTGCCAATAAGCGAAGGCCATGAACGAAAACCAGATAATAATTACGGGTTAACCAAGATGTATGCAGAAGATGCAGTTAAATGCACGATTTTAAGACCGTGCCCGATTTATGGACCATTGTTTGAAAAAGATTATTTTGAAATATTTAAAGGCTTAAACAAAGGCAAGATAAAAATATTAGGAAACGGCCAAAACCATGTGCCTTTTATACATGTGAACGATGTCGTGCAAGCAATTCAAACATTTATTAATAAGCCCAGGAATGATGTTTACAATGTTACACCAGACCAAATCTTAACCCAGGAACAATTGTATGCAAGTGCGGCACAGGAATTGAAAGTTAACTCTCCAAAAACAAAAATACCTGCATGGCTTGCAAGATTAAATTACCTGTTTGACAAGGAGAAAAATGAACAAATAAACATGTTAACAACGGATAGAATATTTGATAATAGTAAACTTAAGAAGATTGGATGGGAACAAAAGGTTAATATAAATAAAGGCATAAAAGAAATGGTAGAAGGATACTTAAAATCAAACAATTGAATAATAATTGCAAAAGAGATTAAGGATTCCAAGTATTAATGATTGTAAAAAGGCATGGTGATAATATGATAATAGGAAAGGTTGAGAAATATATTAATGATGCAATAAATAATGATAAAAAGTTATTATTTTCATTGATTGATCCGGACGATTATAAAAATATTGATCAGGCAGTTGAAACTGCCAAAGCGTGCAACGAAGGCGGGGCAGACGCAATATTAATCGGTGGAAGCATGGGAGTACAAGGTGAAGAACTTGATAATGTTGCAAAAGAGATTAAATCTATAAGTTCAGTGCCAGTGATTCTATTCCCGGGAAACATCAGCAACATAACCAAATATGCAGACGCAATATATTTTATGTCAATGTTAAACAGCCGAAACCCGTACTGGATTCAGCATGCACAAACGTTGGGCGCACCAACTATAAGAAAATATAACATTGAACCGTTGCCCGTTGGATACATCGTTGTTGAACCAGGTGGAACTGTTGGTTGGGTCGGTGACGCAAACTTAATCCCAAGAACCAAGCCCAAAATCGCAGGAGGAATGGCACTGGCATCACAATATTCAGGTTGCAGGATAGTAATAACTGATGCAGGCAGTAACCCGTTTGATCATATACCTATTGAAATGGTTGCAGCAGTCGCGAAAACCATTGATGTGCCCTACATAGTAGCCGGTGGGATACGTACAGTTGATGATGTTAAAGAAATTGTAAACGCTGGCGCGGACGTTGTCCAGATCGGCACAGCTTTTGAAAACTCAAACTTTGACAAAGTTAAAGAAAAGGTTGAACAGTTTAAGAAAGTTATGAAGTAATATTCATAAAAATTAAAACTAAATAACTTTAATTTCAAGTAAGTAGCGAGCTATTTTCTCCTCGCCCTGTGCGAGGCGGTTGTCTTTTTCTTCTTTTCATTTTTAACTTCAGCAACAGGGTCTTCAAACTTACCTTTAGCTTTACTTAACCATGAACTGCCGGAGTTATTAGACATAATTAAATTATTACCATTAACTTTATATTATTTATACTTCTTTTTAATTCATGAGAATTATTGAAAACAAATTGAATATATTAAAACACATGAAATTAGTAATTGCATTAGTGATATTAAGCATGATAACTATGAGCACAGCATACTCCCCTGAACCTACTCCAATGGAACTGGTTAATCTTTGTGAAAACACAGAGGGTACAATTTCAGAGGAATGGTATGCGCCAGATTGCGGACCAGGTTGCAATGCAATGCCTATAACTTACAGCGACTGTCATTGCACAGACGGCAAGGTTTACATGGACATTATGCACATAAACTTCACAGGGTGCGACGGAAACGAACCAATATGCGAAACTGATTATGACTGCCAAAGAACTAGCCAGGGCAATGAATGCATGAATGGAACATGTGGTTATGTGGACGAACCATCATGCATTCCAATGTGGTTGATCTTAGGGATTATAGGCTGTATTGGATTTGCAAGATATGTTTAATGAAATAGAACAAACCAAAAATAGTAGAGAGATACCTAAAATTAACACTTCTTTAGAATCAATATCCAATAAAAATATACCTTTCAAAAACTATGCGTATGCATATTTCTGCCTGATTAAGGAAAGTCGTAAAATTAATAGCAGATTATATGTTAACATAGCAAAAAATATTTGGAAAACGTACCTAACTTCTATACTCAAAAGTGATAAAATAAGAATTGCCTCTGCCAAAGAAGGTGACATTACAACCTTTATGATAAACTTGCCTTTACTTGCAGGCATAAGTTTACCACAAGCCAACGAAAAAATGGATGAAATGATTTTAGAATATCAACTCGCAAAAACCAAAGGACAAGGTGCAAACTGGCTATTAGAAAATTTAACGTGCTATGGAATTTGGAAACAA
Source organism: Microcaldota archaeon (assembly GCA_964404695.1). Classification (GTDB taxonomy): domain Archaea; phylum Micrarchaeota; class Micrarchaeia; order Anstonellales; family JAGGVH01; genus JAGGVH01. The sequence goes on from CAYOKY010000011.1 coordinate 11,498, forward strand.
TTTGGTCAAACCTTTGTAAACGTGGCAAAAAACCCTAATAAAAAAAACATTGAAATGATGAACTTTTTATATCAAATGGCAATTATTAATACAATTGGAGATCTAATGATTATTGGAGGAATCGCAAAAGCCGGGTCAACAGCAGGTCAACAATTATTACGAACTACACTAAACAGTTTAGATGACATTACACTGAAAATGGTGCCACAAGCATTGCCTTTTGCGTTGCAGACCTCATCAGGCACAATCAAAACTACAACGGCTTTTGCAATAGCAACCGAAGCAAGAATAAGTTACGCAGCAGTTGCAAATCAAAGCATAGCATTGGTGGGAGCAGGTACAACAACAAAATATGGGACACAAATCCCAAAAACACCTATTCCAGAAACACAACAATTTCTTGCAAACCCAAGTGGAAAGAAGGTTGTTATGATAGACACAGGATGGTTTGATGACAGAATCAAAGAAGGAATAGATATTAAAAAAGCATTAGAAAATTTAAAAAAACAGTTAAATATATCTTCAAAAAATAATGAGTTATATGTAAGTGACGCAACATATGAAGAATTACTTAAACATATCAAAGATTCAAACCAAAGAGGTAAAATTAGATATCAATTAATAGAATTAAAAGAAAAAGGAGTTATCCAATTTGATATTCCAAAAAGTAATAAAATTCAAAGACATATTCAAATAGATCAATTGAAAAGAAAATATCATGATTTAATATTACAAAATATAAACCGACCAGGAATCAAAAATAATCCTAGAATCGGGTCAGCTGACGCGGTTATAATGCATGAAATTGAAACCATGGCACAAAAAAGTCCGGGCACTTCATTTTTAGTATTAACAAGCGACAGCGATTTTTATAATTTAAGAAAATTGTTAAACAAAAAAATTAAAAATAATATGTATATTGAATTACATTAAAAATATTAAAATAATCAAAACTAAACAAATTAATATTCCATATATTCATGGTCTTGAAGATTATTTCCATAGCTTAGAAGAATAGGGATAGATGGATTTAGAATATTGGAGGCTATGATCTTTCTCAGATAATGTGTATCAATGTCATTAGTAAACTCTTCAGTCACAATTTTCCCTCTTGTACCTAAAGTTTCCAAATAATAAGTATTAACATTCTGCTTAATCACTAAACCTTCCATATTCCCCATACTAGCGTAATACGACGGCCTAATCAAAGATCGTAAATCATTAACATTAAACTTATCATATGCAACCTGTGGAACAGGAATAAAATCTATTGGAGAATATCCTTCAATAGTAAGTCCACCTTTTCTCAAATTATATACTATTTCAACTTTGTCATCCCTTTTAAGAAAAGATTCATCAGATAAATCTAAAACATCAAACACAACAAACTTTGCAGGGATGATATAGGGAATGGAATGTTTTATGGACACATCTTCTGCAAAAATTAAATATCTCCCACATTTAGAATATAATGAAACAGTTTTCCCATCCATCTTTTCTTCAACCAAAACTTTACCAGATAAGAGAAAATTTAACTCATCAAGTGACATAAAAGGAGTCCTACCCTTAGAGATAATTCCATTTAATGGAATACGTAAAGGTTTAGGATAATCACCATTAGAAATATCATAAGTCCTTGGTTTTGGAGGAATATGAATAGAACCCTTTGTCATGTTATAAATAGTGGGACAAAATGTTTAAAAACATAACTGTTTAAATATTTATTCAAATATTCGAAATAAAGCAAACCATAGGAACCAAAGATTTTTAAACTCTTTTAACGCATTATAAAATAAGAAGAGAAAAATGTTAAAGTTATATAGAAAATTATAGAGGTGAAGTTTATGTATCCTGTTTCTCCACAGGCATATGATCGTGCGTTAACATTATTTAGTCCAGACGGCAGATTGTTTCAGGTTGAATATGCAAAAGAAGCTGTCAACAATGGAGCGCCGGTCATCGGAATGATTTACAAAGATGGTGTAATCCTTGGCGGGTATAGAAGACTGCATACAAAATTAGTTGTGCCTGAATCAGTTAAAAAGATATTTTTAATTGACCCGCACATAGCAGTTGGAACATCGGGATGGGTAGCAGACGCAAGACGATTGGTTGAATTTGCCCAGAAAGATGTTCAAAGCTATAAGATGACGTATAATGAAACACCGTCAACAACCCATGTGTGCAGGGAAGTCAGCAATATTTTCCAAGCTTAG
>CAYOKY010000012.1:0-1014 GCA_964404695.1 Microcaldota archaeon
GGAAAAACAGTTACCATATTCGCATATGATAAAAATCATTTTGCTCTTTGATTTCACCGCACATAAATCCTTCAGTGTAACCAGCCCTGATCAGTGCACTCTTATTTTGCTTTAATTCCTTGTCATTCATGTAACATAACCTATCCTTAATGTCAACTGCCCGCAAACCAGGGATTATAGAGTCAACATAACTGTCCTGCGATTCAACATATGTTTCCATACCTAAGCTTTTCGCAAACGCTTTCATGTAGATATAATTGATGTCATAAGTGATATGTTCACTTTCCCTGCGCACGTAACCCAGTTTAGTATCATAAGGCGGTTCAAACTCAATAAACCCGTAATCAAAAACGTCAATATAACATGACCGCGCAAGCTTGCGTTTTAATTCCCATAAATGTTTGGCTGCCCCGGTATTTATTACTACTTCACTATCGGGAGGTAAATGTTTTAAAAATTCTGAGCCCGCAGGGTTATCTTCAAACCTTTTCTTTTCAAGGTTATACAACTTACCTTTCCTGTCAGTATAAACATCTGCTTCAATGTCATCCCAAAACTCGTTCATCCTAACATAATTTGCCCCTTGCTTAGGAATTTCATTTGGCCCTTCATAATAAACAGTTTCAATGTTTTTATGACCGCGCTTTTTCAAAAGGGCAGATGCCTTGGACAAAAACGTCTTGGAAAAATCAAACATTACATAATTAGTTTTATTGTAAACATCAGGTACCTTGGTTTTTAAGTAATCAAGAAAATTTAACGCAAACTCACCAGTGCCAACGCCAAACTCCCAAACTGTTATGTCATCATGGTCCTTGAACCGCCCGGCATATTCAATGGCATTGGCGCGTGAAAGATAATTGTCATTAGCAAACGTTAAGAAATTTAAACTGCCCCCACCATAAAACCGTTTATTCTTCTTAATCATAAATATTGTTATCAAAGTATGTTTTTATATTTATTTGGTCAGATTTTGGGAGAATAACTAATTCCCCCTAACTTGTCTAGGATCTC
>CAYOKY010000012.1:1114-13551 GCA_964404695.1 Microcaldota archaeon
CTTTTCATGTTCCTAACTTTGTCTAGGATCTCCTTTTCATGTTCCTAACTTTGTCTAGGATCTCCTTTTCATGTTCCTAACTTTGTCCAGGATGTCTTTTTTCATGCCAGAAGGACAGCCCACAGCATCCAAGGCAGAGCCTATTATTTTATGTTTATTAGACCATGGCATCAAGACGTAAAATTTCAAGCAGTAAGCTATATTCTCAAAAACTAAAGCCATTTTATTATCAATATCAGATTCATTTAATTCTGTATTATCAATATCAGATTCATTTAATGCCTTAGAAGGATTCTCAGAGTAAAAATAGCTGTACATGCCTTGAGCAATCTGTGTAGAAGTACGGCCACCATTCTTCATAGTAATAGCCGTATCTCTAGGACTATATCCTTTTTTTTGCATAGCAATGCCCACTACTTCACAAGTAAGACAATTGTTAACAAAATCATTCACTACTTGTTTTGAGCGGTTGTATGCCTCGATCTCTTGTTTTGAACGTTTATATGCCTTGATCTCGTCAACAACATTCTTCACCACTTGTTTTGAGCTTTTTAAGCCCATTGATTCCCTTGTTTTTGTTCTTATCATATCCCTCTTTTTTATCTTTAGATAATTTACACTATTAGAGCTTTTTTAACAAAATCATTATTTTTTTCAGTGTAAGTAAATATAATCGCCAGACTATATTCTATTTCATTAGGATAATCCCAACGGTTCTTCCAGCTAAATGTTTCGACATATTTAGTATCATTATTGACTTCTACATGTACTCCCCTATAGGAAGGACTCTCATTCCATTTCTTTATTGCACGTAAAAATTCTATTTGGACTTTCATCCCTAATTGTTCCTTGTATTCTTCCTTTTCTTCTTTTGAATCAAAAGCGATACATGAAAGTGGATAGATTATACTAATATCATCGTTCATTATCCCATCACCACCTTTATGACCACGGTTAAAATCGACCCACTCAAAAAACCCAGCCCGTTTATTCAATTGTTTTCTTGCCATATCAAATGGTGTTCGCGCTTCATCTCGAAGAGGAGAATTTATTCGGGTATATCCAAATTTATGCCTCTGACTGACCTTACACGTATCAGTCCCTTCATTAGCCCATTTAATCTTTTTCTTTTCCTTCATCTCACTGGCACTGCACGTATCAGTCCCTTCATTAGCCCCTTCAATCTCTTTCTTTTTATTTTTCTTCATCTTAAACATATCATATCCCTCCAATTCATCATTATACAATTACCTACATACTACAACAATTAGATAACAAGAAATATTTAACTCTACCCCCCACCCAGAGGGGGGGCGATAAATAGCTTTATATATACTTCATGTATAAGTTAATTATGGATTTGGAAATATTACAGCAGATTGGGCTGAGCAAGAATGAAATCAAGGTTTATTTCACTTTGTTGGAATTAGAACAATCTACGGCAACCCCTATTGTAAAGCAGTCAAAAATCCCAAACTCAAAGATATATCCAACCCTTGAAAAGTTGATTAGCAAAGGACTTGCATCTTTCGTAATAAAAAATAATGTAAAATACTTTCAGGCGTCTGACCCGAGAAATTTAATTGAGTTATTACAGGACAGGGAAACAGAAATTGCACACCAAAAAAAAGAACTTGAAAAATTTATTCCGCAAATCGAGCTCAAAAGAAAAATGTTTGATTATAAACAAGAAGCAATAGTTTATGAAGAATTAGGCGGAGTAAAAACTGCTTTAAATGATATTCTAAATACATTAAAAAAAGGAGAGGAATACCTGGTTTTTACTTTGGGTGATGAACTTGGAACTGACAAATTAAAGATGTTCTTTTTGAAATATCATCAAAAAAGAATGGAGAAGAAAATTAAAGTGCGGTTGATTGTTAATGAAAAAATCAAAAAAATATTTAATAAAAATCATATTTATAGTGGCATGAAAGTTAAGTATAGCAAATTGAAATTACCAACAGGGATTTTCATTTATGGAAACAAAGTGATGACATTGGTATGGGGTGAAAAGCCCACTGCGTTTGTAATTGCTTCTACAAAAAATTCAGACAGATACAAAGAATTCTTTGAAGAAATGTGGGCTCAATTATAGATTAGATACAAATGAAATAGACCTGTTTTTCCGTTAGTTAAAGTAAAACAATGCACAAAAGAGCACCCGGCAAATTCTTCAAATTTTTTAAATAAAAACATTATTCTTTGCTGACACATTCAAAGAATTGATTTTTATTGGTTTTGATTTGACCTGTCAGGACAAGGGGGTTAACCTTGTCAATTTTAAACTCAAAATCGTGACCGTAAACATGTGCAAAAATGCCTTCAAGAAAAGATAACAAAAAGTTTGACTGGTTAAGATCCACTTCAAGAATCAAAGGTTTGACGGATATAAAATTGTAAACAAGACCAATTTCCCTGAACAGGTCATTAATATAAAGTAAAGATACAACTCTCTTTTTTTTGGCCAGATCAAACCCATATTTTCTAGCCTTGTCACAATATGTTTTATCAAACGTATCTATCTTTAATATCTCTGAATACATTTCACTTTTAACGAGTATATATTTGGAAACTCCAGGCAATATCATAATTTCACCAACACTATATTATTCAAATCAATATAAAAAAGTTACCATTAAACAAAAACTAAATATTAATTAAAATCCCTTCATTTGAAAATGTAAACCCGTATTCACCGCCCCGGATTTTCGTCAACCGCATTTTCCTGACTTCCAAAGTGCGCGTTAATGAACGTCCCATGGTATGCGTCTTCAAAAGGATTACACCGTCACATATAAATTCAGATATCGTATCACGCGATAACCATTGGCTATTATTGGAAAGTTCAGAAGTTACAATGGAAGTAACGGGATGAGAATCCAACATCCTAATAAGATTAGTTATAGTACGACGAGTAATGGCATTAGACGGGACATTACAATTATCATTAAATCCCATAATTTCACTAACTTTAGAAGTTTCAACAACCTCTGCATAAACACCTAAAACTGTCAGGGAATCTATTACCAAACGTGAAGGGTTATGTTTTGTCAAAATGTTAGTAATCTCATTCAATACTTTTGAAACATGAACCGCATTAAGATCATAATACCTAAGCAAGAATGTGCCTTTTTCAATATACTGGGTTATGTCCCATCCAAACTGCGCAGCCTGTTCAATTATGTGTTCGGGCAACATTTCAAAAGATATGAAAACAACTTTTTCACCCAGTTCAGCTGCTTTACATAAATACTGTAAAGATAATATAGTCTTGCCTGAGCCGGCAGAACCGGATAACAGTAAAGTCATTGATTTGGGAACGCCACCTTCAATAAGGTTATCCAACCCTCTAATATTAGTGTTAATACGTTGCATAATTTTACAATAACAGTTGAATTTAAAACGTTTACTGTCATTATATCAACGTAAATAACTAAAATAATCTATGTTTAGAGGTGAATAATATGGTTAGTATAGACAAAGATGCATGCGTTGGTTGCGGATCATGTGTAGCAATGTGCCCTAAGGTTTTTGCAATGGACGACGACGGAAAATCCAAGGTAATAGATGAAAAAGGAAGTTCAGATGACGAAATAAAAAAAGTAGCATCAATATGCCCAACCCAGGCAATTAAAGTTTAAATCATTCTTTCAACTATTTCTTTTGGGTCAAACCTGACGAGGTCATCATAACCTTGTCCAACCCCAACATATAAAATTGGTATACCTGTAGCATGCGCAACAGATAATGATGAACCGCCTTTAGCATCACAATCAAGCTTGGAAAGAATTACACCATCAATTTTAATTGTATCTTTGAAAGCATTAATCTGGTCAACAATAGCATTGCCCACCAAAGATTCACCAACATAAATTACATAATCCGGCTTAACAATCCTGTTTATTTTTTTTAATTCTTCCATCAAATTATAATTAGTATCCTGTCTGCCTGCCGAATCTATCAGAACTATATCAATTTTTTGTTTCCTAGCATGGTTAACAGCATCAAAGCCGACTGACGCCGGGTCTGCACCATATTTAGATTTAATTAAAGGTACCTTCAACCTGTCTGCATGGACTTGCAGTTGTTCAATTGCCGCTGCCCTAAAAGTATCTGAAGCGCACATTAAAACCGAATTGCCCTGCTTTTGAAACTTATGAGTAAACTTGGCAACAGTTGTCGTCTTGCCTGCACCGTTTGGACCTACAAATAATATTTTAACAGGTTTATCCATATTCTTAACCTGTTCAAAAATGTCCGGGCCTTCCAAATCCATTACAGAAATTAATGCCGCCTTAATCTTCTCTTCAATTGTTTCCTGAAGTTTATCTTTAGGCACTTCAATCCCTGCCAGATTATTTTTAATCTGTTCAATAATTTCCTGACTGACTTCATATGCAACGTCAGCTTCCAACAGTTCAAGTTCTAACATCTCAAGATATTCTTCTAGTTCCTGCTCAGTGATTTTAACGTTTCTGCTTAGAATAGAAGTAACCTTTTTGAATATACCAATATTAACTTTCTTTTCCTTTTTCTCTTCTTTCTTAACTCTAGATTCAGGGAGTTTGATTTCGGAGAATTTGGTTTCTGGTAATTTAGTTTCTTCGGAAAGTTTATTTTCTGGTAATTTGATGTCAGGTTCTTCAGATTTAGGTTTTTCAATTATAGGTTTTTTAATTTCAAGCTTCTCAATTTCAGGTTCTTTAGGCCTTTCAACTTTAATTTCCTTATGCTTTGGTTTTTCCTTTGGTTCTTCTTTTTTCTTTTCCTTTGGTTTTTCGTCTCTTACTTTTTCTTCTTTCTTTTCCTTTGGTTCTTCTTTTTTCCTTTCTTCTTTCTTTTCCACAATGTCCTTTTTTGTTTGCTTAACTTCTTCTTGCTTAACTTCATCTATTGATAACTCTTCATCAAAAGGTTCTTCAACCTCTTCATCTTTCTTTTTAACAATAGAATTAACAAAACCAGAAAGTTTTTTTCTAAGGCCATCAAACATATTAAATCACTTTAAAACTCACTTTTGCATTTGATGTTGACGCAGAATTTCTTGACCCATAGTATTTAATTCACTAACCTGTTGGATATATTCATGATATTTATCAGTATAATTCGTTAAAAGCTGAATCTGAACATCTAACCTTTTTTGCGTTATGTCCAAAACTTCTTCAGGGTTAGTTTTCAAAACATAACTTGAACCAACATCAATAAACATGTCATCTTTAACAGATTTACCAGGTACAAAAATGCCCGCACCAATATTAAACAGGGCATCCCTTTCCTTATCGGTTTCCTTAACAGATGCAAGGGATAAAGTCAATTCATCAATTTGTGTTTCCGTATATCTTATTTTATCCTGCAATTCCTTATTAATCTGTTGAAATAAGTTCAAATAATAAGTAATAACATTAATCTTGCCATTATCATCTTCAGCCATATCAAGTGCACGTTTTATATCAGCTTCCATTCAATCACCAATTATTCTAAAACCTTAACAGTTTTTATATTAACGTTTCCGCGCTTAACATGATTTTTGGCGCCAAAGACTGAATAAACCTTAGTTTTAGCATGATTTTCTGAGTTTGCTTCAACTTCAACTTCAAATTTCTTACGTTTAATTCCTACCACAAATTCACCATTAACTTTATATTTCATATAATCACCTCATAAGGTCTAATGCCTCTTCAACCCTCTGAATCTCCACACCAGTGGACTCCGAACCGATCAAATAACCATTAATGTTAGCCACCAGACCACTACCGGCGTAAGATACGCCTAGATTAACAGTAACATTTAACCCTTCAACTTTAAATATGGATTCTAATTCCTTTAAATCATAATCTTCCAAGTCATTATGACAAACAAACCCTTTTTCAGTTACTAAGCACATTGAACCTACAGTTTTATAACCTACCAGATCCCTTGGAACCAGTTCAACGCCAAGAGTATCTTCCATGTTCTTAATCTCTCCCTTTGAAATATCAGGATTGACCAAACCACCATGGCTATTAGCACATAAATTATTACCACTAGCATTATGAATTTCCTTGGATTGATAAATGTTTAACCCATACTTTTTGGCAACACGGGTTATCTCTGCAACTTCCTTTTCCTGAAAACTACTACTAACAATAATCCCATTGTTATTCATAGAAGTATACAACCCAACAAGATCACTGCCGTCAACGCCAACCTTATACAAAGGAACAGATAACCTTTCATCAAATGCCTGTTCCAATTTGTTGGCAACTGAAAAAGGACCTAAGATAAATTGATCATTAGCTTTAAAGTAAAGTCCGATAAAGGAATTACCATAGTAATTAACCCTTGGAAGGAGATTCATTTTCTTTCACATCTTGTTTTTCAGTATCGGAATTTGAAAGTTCTTTGGATATATCCTTTTCCTTATCTTTGCTTTCCTTATCAGTTGTCTTGGAAGTAATTTCTGGTTTTTTATTATCATCCTTCTTCTTTACAGGTTCCTTTTTACCGTCGTCATCCTTATTACCTTTGTCTTTCTCAGTGGTTTTAGGTTTTTCAGACTTTTCTTCTTCAGGATAATTAATCTTTACAACTTTCCATGTCTCGTCAAGCAATAAAACCTTAACAGTTTCAATGTCATCTTCCTTTTCTTTGATCATTTTAACCTTAACTTTCCTTGGAGGTTTCTGAATTCCATGCACCCATACCAAAGAGTTAACACCTTCACTCATCTTAACATTTGCGAGGTCAACCTTCATATGTTTGGATGCATAAAGTTTAATGAACTTGATGGCCCTGCGTGCTCTTTTAGTCCTAAGACCGTTATAAGCGTCAACCAAAGGGATTGTATATATTCTTTCCATAGTTATCACCCATCCTTATTTGCTTTTAGCATTATTTACTCTTCTCCTGGACTTAATGGAATGAATACCAAGCTTGGTTCTAATCTTGATTCTTCTTTTTCTCCAATGTCTTCTGCCAGTGTTTTCTCTGACTTTCCTTTGCGTTCTGGCAACTACAAATGCCGGTAAACGTCTTGTCTTACGACCTTCAACTATAAGTTTCTCTTTTTCTTCTTTGGATTTTATACTACCCATACATATTACCTCCGAACAATTATACTGCCTTGAGAATCATTACCCTTAATTTTTTTAAGTAATGATACAAGTTCATCCTCAGTTAATTTATTTTGTAATCTCGGAGCAAGTTGCTGTACAATATATTGACTTGCCGCCATGAACAACTGATAATTAACCAATTTAACATTCATTAACCTATCATATGCTTTAGTTTCAAGCATAACTCTTAAATTGCGTTTAAGATTGTCTTCAACATTTTGTTGTTTTTCTAACTGTTGTTCCTCTAATGCCTGTTGTTTTATATAGTCCTTCCGTTTCTTTTCACGAATAGAATCAAGCTTTTTGTCCCCCATCGATTGCACCTTTACTTATTGTATAAGCTGAACTATCCAACATTTTGTGAGCTTTAGGAGTAAGAACACGTCCAACTTTTTCTTTTTTGAGCAGGCCATGTTTTTCTAAGGATTGTATTGCCCTTCTAATTATGGCACCGCTTGAAGAAGCATGCCTATTAGGTTTAACGCCTCTGTTTTTAAGACCACCGTAATGATCTCTCAAACTGTTTACTCCAACCTTGCCGTTGACATAAGCTTTTCTAAGAATTGAAGCCATCCTAAGATACCAAAAATTCAATTGTTTTGGCCTATGCTCAGCATGAGAACCCGACTTAACATAATTTATCCAATCAGGTTTTTCTATCTTTAATTCAGTTTCCAACTTGTCTGCAACATGTTCAATTAATTTATTTGAATCTACATCAAATGCTGTTACCATTGTTATACCTCCATTTAATTATAAATAATCGCTTTTAAAACTCTTGAATATAAAATTAATCTTAGGATATGTATTTAAACCTTTTTATTAAATTCACAAGATATGAACAAGTTCTGCTGGCTTCACGACCGGTTTACGGGTTATAATAAATCAAGATTTGTTGTAATTCCTATTCCTTACGAAAAAACTACAAGTTATTTAAAAGGCACAAAAAAAGCGCCAAACGAGATAATTGAAGCTTCGGGAAACATTGAACTGTTCGACTATGAAACACAGAAAAATACAGCTGAACAGGGGATACACACAACTAAACCCATAATCAGCAGTAATCCTGAACAACTCATTGAAAAAGCCGGAAAACTCTGTAAAAAGGTTATGCAAGATAACAAAATCCCAGTTATTCTCGGCGGTGAACATACTGTTTCAATCGGCCCGGCATTGGCAGGGCATGATATATATGAAGATTTAACAGTTGTTCAACTTGATGCACATTTGGATATGAAGGATTCTTTTGAAAAAAGCAGATTTAATCATGCATGCGTAATGCGCAGGATCAGGGAAAAAGTTAAAGATACACTGCATATCGGCGTCAGGTCATGCGACGATGAAGAATTCAATTATGCAAAACAAAACAAACTTAACATTTTCTGGGACAATAAATACAATTTAAAGGAAATTGAAAAATTAACAGCCAAAAATATTTATGTTACTATAGATATGGACGTTTTAAATCCGGCAATAACAAGCGTAGGCATGCCTGAACCCGGCGGATTATCATGGTATAACACTTTGGAAATACTAAAAACATTAGCAAAGAAGAACGTTGTAGGTTTTGACGTAGTAGAACTAATGCCCAGAAAAGGGTTTGAATACGCAAACATTACCACTGCCAAACTAATATACAAACTTATGGGTTATATTTAGAACACCACATGATTTAGACATGCCTTATTATTTTAGATATAAATATATATATAAGAGAAAATAGAGAAATTAATTAACCCTGTCAGTAGAAAGGTTATAGAAGATAGTTGGCTGTGTAAATTAAAGTTACAAAAAAATAAAAGTCATGAATAGATCCTAATAATAAATAACTATTTTTTACGTCTGAAAAAGATTAAATGTAGCAAAAGTTTATAAATAAAAAATACAATAAATAATTAATGGCAAACACAAAGAAATCTAAGAGTTCAAGAGCAACTAGAAAAATTGCTAAGAAACCTAAACAGAAAACTTCTAAGAAAAAGGTTGTTGCAGTTAAAACTAAAAAGAATACCAAGAAAAAAACATCTAAACCTTCTAAGTCTTCTAATAAAAAAATTAAAACAAAAATTATCAAAAAGAAAACTAAACCTACTAAGGTTAAAATCAAAAAAGACAAAGGCAAAAAAACTAAAACCAAAAAAGATATAATTAAGAAAAGTTCAAAAGGAAAACCAAAAGAAAAAATTGACAAAACCAAGAAAAAATCTATTAAACCGCTGAAAAAATCAAAAAAGGTATCAAAAGAAGTTATAGAAGAACCGAAAATAGAAGTTAAAGTTATTGAAATGTCTTCAAGGCAAATTAAAAATCAAAGGAAAAAAATCCTTCACCTTGACATTGTCAGAAGATATTTGATTAATAAGGCAGGCGAACATGCAATTGTAATAGTACAAAACCTTGTTGAACCTACAACTGATGAAGAACTATCAAAAAAACTTAAAGTCAGAGTCAGCGAAATCAGGTCAGCATTAAACAGGTTACATGCAATGCGGATAACTGATTACTCCAGAAGCAAGGATTCTGAAACCGGCTGGTACACGTATAAATGGATAATAAGACATAACAATGTTGTAACCCTACTGAATGTAATTGAAGAAGAACTGGCTGAAAAGATGAAAGATATCCCTAAATCATTATACCTATGTGAAAACTGCTGGGATGAAGCATGGAGCTTTGAAGAAGCAATGGACATGAAATTCAAATGCCCAAGGTGTGGCACAATATTAACAGAGGCAACACAGGAATTTAAAGAAAAACTTAAAAACCTATATCTCTGATTAAGTACATGAGAAAAATTATTATATCATTTATTTTTTTATTTATCTTAATTAACATGAGTTATGCAGATTTATTAGTAAACAATCAAACAACAGTAGGAGAAACCATATATGTATTTATCACGGATTTTGATCAGAATGGTACCCTGCTCAATACCACTATTTCTGTAACAACCCCTAGCAAAACACGGTTTAATGTTGACATAATAAATGGACAGGCTGAATTTGAAGCTACTGAAACAGGCAACTGGATAATAGATTATTATGGAATTGAAAAAATTGTTCAGGTCGGAAATAATAACATACAAAAACAAAACGGTATAAATGAAGACCCATATTTAATATACCTAATCATAATCATATTAGGGATCATAATCTGCGGGACAGCAATACTTTTTGTATTACATTCAACTATTACTCCTTCATTTGAGTTTATCAAAAAATACACCAACAATCAGGTTATATTAATCTTTACAAACAATACTGAAAAGGAGATTGATAATGTAATAATAGAAGATACAATCCCTGAAAAAATATCTGGATTATCCATGAAACCCGAGCATGAAACCAAGGATAAGATAATATGGAAACTTAAGAATATCGGTCCACATGAACGTAAAATCATTAAATACTGTGCAAAACTGGATAGGAATTATCCGGCAACTGTAACATTTGAACATTCCAAAAAAACTATCAAGATTAATTCATTTGACGATGCAGATCAAAATGCAATGAAAAGCAAAGATGACAATAAGCCCAAACAAAGAAAAATAAGAAAATTAAAAAAATCGTCTTAATAATTGAAAAACCTAATATTAAGAAGCTTGAAATTGAAAAACAATTTTCTTAAAACGGCTTATCAACCAGAACATTTTTAACCAAAACATTTTTTGAGAAATATAAGTAATAAAACACCGCAATATCAAATACTATGGAAAAAATGATATAATATATTTCAGTGTTATATGCAATTAAGAAACCTATAATCACAAGAAAAATAAAGGCTAACCATCTTAACAGGAGTTTATTATAAAAATAAAATGTCAATGTAATCAGGATTATCAATAAGGATAGCCCGGTTGAAACATACATCGGTTCAAAAATTAACTGGGCAAAAACCATAAACGCTAAAGTTAAACCGATAATAATAGCAAGTTTATCATAGAACCAGTGCCTATACATAATATAATCAAACTTGAAAAACATATTAAATATTAAAGATTATACAAATATAAAGTTTATGGTAACGAAAACTCAAAGTAAAATGAAGGTAAAACAATTAAATAAATAAAATAAACTTAAACAAATGAAAGAAACAGATGAAATGTTCATTTCATATGTTCCTTTTTGATAACGATTGTGCCGGCAACCTTGTCATGCAATGCTTGTTTTTTATCGTCAAACAATGGTAACAGATAACCAAGACCAAACGTTATTGAATCCAATATAAATTTACCTACGAACCCTCTCATAATAAGATTCTTAACAAATCCTGCAGGAGCCATAGTATGTTCGTCCACTACTCTAATACCTAATAGGTATTTGCCCACTGTCCATCCTTTTGCAGGTTCAGCATACATATTGACCAGATAACCAAGACCTAGAGTTACTGAACAGAAGATACAATCCACAACCATGGCAAAAAATCTTGCCCAAAACCCGGCATAAATATTATGTGACGAATCATGCGACGGAATTTTATGAGTTTCAGTAACTGTTTCCTTAACATTCTGAACTGGTTTTTGTTGAACTTTCTTAGGTTTAAAATTATTAGTTTTTGGTTTAGAATTATCAATTTGGGTCTGAACTTTGTTAGATTTTTTATTTTTTGCACTTACCATAGAATCAACCTCACCAACATTTTAAAATGCAACAAATTGTAAAAGCAAAATAAATTTATAAAACTTTGCATAAGTTAAAAAATTAAAAAAAGGGGAAAAATTAATATATCCCAATATCATCATATTCATCAAAATCACAGACCGCACCAGGAGTTTCAAACTGTTCATCACCAAAACTACCGGGCACGCAATTAAAGATGTCTTCAAAATCTTCACCATAATCCTCTGCTTCAAATGTATTCATCTCCTCACTGCCATTAACAGCCATTACAAACCAGTCACATGAAGTTGTGCCATATAGTTGTTTTAATAGGACATTCAATTTCAAGTAAGATGAATTCTCTTTAACAACACCTTCCAAAACTAGCCCTGAAGTTTCTAAAACATAATACATGTTTTGACCTTTAACATACAACTCAATATCAACACCTTCCTGAGAACCAGTACAAATCACTGATTGCCCGGTCGTTTGAATTAACTCAAGATCCATTGAATCATAATCTTCAGTATTTGTTAAATTTGAATTGGTATCCGTTAAATTTGAATCGTCTGTCAAGTTTGATTCAGTTGTCGTTTCATTTGTCGTCTCAGTAGTATCCTGTTCAGTATCCGTTAAATTTGAATCGCCCGTCAGATTTGAATCATCACCTGTTAAATTTGAATCGCCTGTCAAATTGGACCCTTCATTCTGAGTAGTAACTGAATTGTCAGTTGTATCTGGT
>CAYOKY010000013.1:0-12196 GCA_964404695.1 Microcaldota archaeon
AACTGTGAAGATGTTCCATGGCACTGCAGGTATAATGGCATTGGATGGGACATGACTAATGACCCAGCTTGCATAAACGTGCCACCGAACAACTGCCAGGCAACTTACATTTTACCAAACAAAAATATTATTGACATGGACTGTAACAGATTGTGTGATGATCCTGCTTATTGTAGAATTTTAAACCCAAGCGAAGATTTGCCAGATGAATGCACAGATACAAACTGCCCAAGCAAATGCAAGACCGATTTCAACACTGGGTGGCATCAAACTTGTGAAGATGATGATTGGGACGATTGTCCTGACTTTTGCAGGTTTGTAGAAGAAGCGGACAGGGCACCGCAATGTTTTGAAGAATCGGTGTTCAGGGAATGTGAATTAATGCCTGACTACTGCAAACTTGAAACTGCAAAGAACACTCCATGTGCTTCATGTTTCCAATGTGAAGAAGATTGCAGATACATTGAAGAACCAACCAGAACAAATTGTCAGGAAGTTTGCAACGTAGATTTGAGTCAAGGTGTAATGTCAATGAGCATGGATAATGTGTTAGATGACATGAGCGAACAGGGCGCGGACGGCGAAAGTGATACGAAATTTGCAGGCATTCTAATGATACCAGCATTCATTTTACCTTTGTTCAATATTGTTTTAACGTTGGCGTTCATTAGAGGATTATCAAAATACATAGGTGGGGATTATGACATACCAGGAATTGCCAAAATTATTTAGAAAAATAAAATACAGTATACTAGCTGTGCTGTTAATGGCAATGATCAGCTATGCCTCGAGCGAACCTAACTATAACAACTGGGGATTTTCAATCTTCATTGCATTAATCATGGGAGGAGTAGTCATATTTTTAAGTTACATGGCAGGCAAACTTTTTGAATCACAACAATTAATCGTATCATCAAAAATGGAAGCTATGCAATGGATCATAACCGCAATCCTTGCAGTGAGTTTAGTCATATTAATGGTACCAATAGATGATATCACTTATAGTGTTGCGCAAACTGCAGGGGAAACTGTAACGGGAACTGATCCTGGCACGCTTAAAACCCAGCAGGCAGCAGTTAACACGATTGATGATGTTAACAGTAATCTTGTCATGTTAACGGACAGCATGGAAACAAGAATCCAACAACTTGCTGAGCAGGCATCTTACACAGGAGTTTGCAATTTCTGGGGCGTTGGATTCAGCATAAGTTTTTGTTCTGGGTTGAACGGTCTTCAGAACGGGTTAATGCCCGCATATCAAATGTTAAACATTACAATCGCAGAACTCAAACTGTTTCAAATATTAGTTCAGGAAGGTGGAATAATCGGCCTTTACGTTTTGCTTCCATTAGGATTTTTATTGCGGTCGTTCAGTTTCACAAGACAGGCAGGTGGCATGGCAATTGCAGTTGGACTGGCATTGGCAATAATTCTACCGTTATCAATACTGTTCATGAATTCTGTGATTGAAGATTTCTTTAGTTCAACGGGCGTGTCAAACACATATGACACATATGAAATGCCATATTTTTATGATTCTGACGGTAAATCGTGCGACAAAATGTCAACGAACTGGGCCGTTGACATTAAACCCGCAGTGGACAGATATACAGATGAGAACACAATATTACAACTGGGTTATCCCATAATACTTTACGGATTATTTTTAACTGTGGGTTCTTTGTTCATAATGGTAACATTCATAACATCCATGGGTGCAATGTTCGGCATGCCCGTAGATGTTTCAGGATTGATGAGGTTAAGCTCATAGAATAATAACATATTTAGGTGGAAAGATGAAAAGGATAATATTGATCTTACTGGTGCTCGTTGCAAACGTTGTAGGGGCAAACGCAAACTTTTGTGTAATGCCTAACAATGACTGGGCATTATACGCAGGAATAGGATTAATGTTAACCATTGCAATCTCAACAATATTATATTTCATCGGCGGGTTCATTAACAATGTTAAAGTCAAAGCATGGAGCAAGGTGCAAATATACAATGCATTAGGCGCAGTAATCATGATGGCAATAATCTTTATGGTAATGTTAAGTGCATGCAACAATGATGCAACATCAATATTTATGTTTACGTTCAAACCGCAGACAACCAACCAAAACTTTTATGAAGCGAGCAATCAATATTTTGAAAAGGCGGAAATGGCTTCGTACAAACTGATGAAAATGGCAAGGTATGACATTGGCGTTGGTAATGTGAGAGCATCAATAAGCGCGTTCGGGTCTCAATACGGAATAATAGGTTTCCTTGGCGGTCCTTCAAAAAGCTGGGCACCGTTCACTGATGAATATTCTAAGGTTTCATTGTTCAACCTGGTCTTGCGAACGTCAACGATAGCATTGCTTAACACTTTATTTTTGAAAACCGTGTTTGAATACATTGGCACAGGAGTTTTAACTTTACTACTGCCAGCAGGATTGGTTTTAAGTTCAATATCAATTACAAAACCGATCGGGTCAGCGTTGGTAGCGTTATCAATAGGATTGTTTGTTCTGTATCCTGCAACGTTTGCGATGCTTGACATATACTGGGGCGACGTTATTGAAGACTACACGGTAGTGGACACACCAAAACTAGACACATTGCCAGGTGCATGGATCGGTGAGGTAAACAGCTGGGCGGACGTTCAACATGTGATGACATCCTCCACGGGCATTGATTGGTGTAAACATCCTGAATATTACTACGCAGAACCAAATTCAGGAACATGTCATGATTTTTTTGGCAGAGCATACAAATGCAATACATCAGAATGTGAAGGGATTGATGCAGGAGGCATTGGGGTTATGGGTACTGGTTCAAACGAATGCAGTACAAAAATTTATGACTTTACATTTTACGGAGGCATACTAATATTGTCAACGATATTTATGCCGTACTTAGGAATAATTATTATTGCTGCAATGGTCAGAGAGATTTCAAAAGTTATGGGTCAGGAAATTGACATGGCAAAAGTTGCGAGAATGATATAGGTGTGAATATGAAAAAGATATTTTTATTTTTGATCGTATTGGTTTGCACAACATTTGCACAAAGTGGATCGTTCAATGCAACCTTTATGGAACCAACACTTTCCGGAGGCACTGAATATTTACCATGGATAGTTTATGCAATAATATCATTAATTATTATTACCATTGCGGGCGCAATTGTTTACACGATCGGCAAAGCATTTAACATACCAAGGGCAGTTGCATGGGCACAAAGTGAACTGGTTAACATGCTCGGAACATTCATCATGATTATTATTATGGCGGCATTGCTTGAACTTGTAATTACAACATTAATAACACAGGTTGTAAACGGCAATGCATATTGCATGGGGCAGGGATATGACGGTAGCAGTACCTTGGACTTTTCAATGTGCAAGGTGCAACAACAGATTACTACACTTGAAAAGTTATGGAACCAAGCATATGAATTTGATGCCCCTATCGAAAGAAAAGCCAAAACCTGTTACACGTTCTGGGGAGTTACAGTACAGTGTGGCGACTGGTTCGGCCCGACAATCAGACATATGGAAAGTGCACATTACCTTGGAACCAAATGTTTATCTTTGATCGTACCATTGCACGCTGAATATAGTTTACTGCAATACATAGGACAAAACATGTTAGCATTATTCTTGCCATTGGGATTATTACTGCGTACATTCCCGTTAACACGCGGAGTGGGCGGGCTGTTGATCAGCATTTCGTTCGGATTATATTTCGTGTTCCCAATGTTAAACTTTATCATAGACCCGAGCTTTGTAAGCGACGCTGACACGATTAAAGCGCCTGAAGAATACAGTGAGTTTGACGGGTGTTGGAAAGGGTACAAAAACACAATACAAATGATTAGTTACACAGCAGATGAAAACGTTGAAAATGAAATTGATTTCTCGTTCGCGCGAGCAGCTGACATTGTAGCGGAAATTACAGTAACCGCATTGTTCTACCCGATCGTTGCGTTCGCTGGCGCAATAATGTTCATTTATTTGGCAACGCCATTCTTTAGCGGTGAAATTGCAGACTTTACAAGAGTAGTACAGAAATTGGTTTAAAGGTGAAAAGATGAGATTTGTTAAATTTATTTTGATTGCATGCCTGGTTATGATACTGGGATGTGCACAAAGGGCAGAATATAACCCATGCTGTTTAGATTATGCAGGCGACATTACATGTTATTATGGTGAACAGGAATTTAATCCCCTGGATTATGACGCGTTCTGCAATGCCACTGGTTGTTACGACACAATGAATTTTGAGATCACAAAAGAAAACCGAGATATTAATATCAGTTACATGCCCTATTGTTCAACTGCAACTTATTCTGAGTGTGACAAACAAGGTTGTTATGCTATGATTTGCGGAGACACGAGTTATGACCCTAAAGAGGACCCGAGCTATTGTTACGTATTTACTGCATATAACCAGAGCCATAATGATGAAGTCGCAGGATTATACCAAACAAGTGACACCAGTCAACTGTTGTACAATACCAAATGCGAGTTTTATGAAATGACAGACAAGACAAAGGAAAAGGTTAGCGAAGGTGCATGGATCAATGCGTTCAGGGGCGGTGTTGGAAACAGTTATAGTGACTTTGAAGAGGCAAGGTATTACATACCAATAACAGATTTTGCGATAAGGAATACTGAAGGCAAAACTGACAGGTTTGTAAATTATTTACCGTTGCGTGATATTAATAGCCTGGATACACACACATGGACAGATTTGACAAGTTACATTGAACCATACATGGGATTTTCAAAAGATGTAACAGGAAGTAACCTGTGTTCATATTCATTTGAAAACAATAATAATATTTATACATGTACACATAATGGCGCGCAATATAATTTCACCAGTTACAATTACGGATCAAACATTTCCGCCAAACAAAGTTGTAACCAGATCTGTTCAGCAATGAAAAATGATTGGTACACAGAAACTGATTTGCCTTTCCTGAATAGTTCAGGACAATACTTTTTCAATGATTATGTTTTGAAAGGAGTGAATATGGGAGGAGCAATAACAACTGCTGAAGTTAAACAGATTAATCATGGTTTTTATGATATTGCATTAACGTATGCTTATTGGCCATACACAGGTTTTGCAACCGATGAAAACTTAATACAATCATTATCAAAATATGGAGACACCACTGCATTAAACGGGCCGGATACTGTTGACACTGACAGCAATGAGTTTACGGACATGGAAAGTGGATGGCATGACAATGAAGGTGCATGGCATATTGGAATGCCTTTTGAATGCACTAATGAACAACAATGCGCAGGCGGTGTGTGTAGCAAGCTTGAACATAGAAGGTTCTCATGCACGGACAAAGATACACGGAAGGAAATTGATTGCGGTATTGAACTGGATGACCAGTCCAGGTTAACTTTTGAAACAATTGTAAGCAATACAAGCTGGGATTCAAAACAAGGAGAGGATAAAGATCTTGGACCTTATGATATCAGAGTTCTGGCAAATATTGAAGATAAACATCCTACAAGATGGTTATATTTTGGCGATGGCATTATTGCAGAAAACTGTAAAATTAGTGACATTTTTGATCATTATACAAACATTAGAACAGCTTCATTAGTAGAAAATGTAGTTATAGAGGGTATAGAGTTTGGAAGATGCGGATGGAGCTTTTGGGCGCCGGAAAAAACAAGTTATGGTGTAATATTTGCGAAACCTGAAGATCTGGGCACTTCAAGCGGGGCGGAAGATTATCTGGAAGATGAAATTGAAGATTTTGATGCAAACTACCTTTTCTGGACTCAGGAAAATGCAAACGATTTGAAATTTGTGCAGGCATGTGAAATGCAAGAAGGGCAAGATTATAAGATAATAGATTTGGGAGATTATTTCAGCGGAAGTTCATACGGATCACTTACAACTAATAATGGAGCGCAAACAGATCAAAATGCACTATATTTAAGAATCAATTTATGTTTTCGGTTACAGGACGAGGATGAAAAAATAAACTGTTTAGAGGAAACCAACGCGATTCCAAAGTACGGTTCAACACCTGTCAAGGTTTTAGAAAACGTGAAATATGAAATATCAACAAGCTATGTTCCAGGATCAATTAATGATTTGAAACCATCTATGACATATGATGAGGGGTGGCACAGGGTTGAAGCAATGTTTGCTGACAAAGTTATGTTAATAAAATCTTTCGGCAAGTGTGAAATGCAAAATGATAACCTGATTGTAAACGATTTCGGATGGTGTAAACCCGGCACAACCTTGAGCTTTGCAGTGCAGGAGATTGAATCGGTTGTTAACACATACCAAATAAGACAATTTAGAACTGACATCCCAGGGTATAATGTTGACGACAGGGAAGAATTAGGGATTGGCTGGTGTGCATATAATGATCAGGGTTATGAGTTTGATAATTGCAGATACGGTGCAGGTGGTAAAGGATTAGTATATGCAAGAACTGGTTTTGGATATCTTCCAGATGCAAAATATTTGTATGATAAAACTATTGAATACCAAAAAAACGGAATAATGCCAATTTGGTTTGCAGATGATAAAGATTTATGGTATGGTGAAAATGATAAAGAGTTATGTGGTTTGAAAAAAGGTAACATAAGGTTTTATTCAAAAGGTAATGATGCCACAAATTGTAATGAACTAAGTAGTGAAACAGTTAGTGCAAAACAAATGAGATCGGGATCCAACGTAATAGGAGGATTATATAATGAGGTCCCATATATTATACCAAATAATGTATTGGGAATGACCGTTGGAACGAAAGCTGATTTTTATAAAATATATAAACCTGCCGAAAATATTGAAACTTATTTGAGCATATTTGAAGAAAGTGAGAATGGCAAACATGGAGCTGACACATTAAACACTGGAAGTATGATAATTGTTGTTGACCAATTGGTAAGCGGACAGGATGACCCGGAAAGGATTAAGGAAAGAGCAAGAACAATAAAACAAGCATGTCCAAAATGTTTAATAGGAGTTCTAATGAACTGGGACGGCTCACAACTATTATTTGAAAACAACGGGATCAAAGACCAGGAAGCATTAGGTCTAATTGACCTTATTGTTTTCCATGAACCACAACCAAAAATTAAGGTTGGCGTAGAAAGGGAAATCATCTACAAGTACAATTCCACTCAAAAACTTAACATATCAAAAAACCTAATCCTGAATTATAATAAACCATCTTTATGGTTTACCAATCATGACACCGGCAGTTTAATGCAAGACCAACGCATCGCAACAGAAAACGGGATAATAGGAGAAATTGCACAGGTTTGGAAAAGCAATAGCACTACTGAAGATATTAAGAAATATCCATTAATAGATTCACACGACCAGAAAACTGAACAATTCTACAGTTTCCAGAACGGTACTTTTAACCTTTTGCAGTTTAATATCCAGACATCTTATAGAAAAGTTTACGCAACCAACATTTCAAACTGTTCATGCATACAATGTACAAACTTAGAAGTCTCATTAGGACAATGCAACCCATACTGTTCAGATGGTCAGCTTTGTACTGGTTACAGTGGTAGCAACCAGAAATGCACAAACCTATGTGCAAGGATTGATTGCATACAATGTTCAGATTTAATCGAAAGTTATACATGTATAAACGTTTATTCAAACGGCACAGTTGAACAAGGACCAACAGGCCAGCTCAGTGATTTGAATTATCTGTTCCCTGACGTCCTAGGATCACTACCAAACGATAAAAAATGTTGCGTTATTGACCCGACAAGTTTGAACCCGGTAACATATATAAAACAATCCAGAGTAGATAGAAATAGTGAACTGGTAATATGGAACGAGAATGCGGATGATACAACTGAATGCGGGAAAGCACCGTTGCAAGGTGAATATGCATGGTGCAATGAAATACCAAGCACACCAATACAAGAAGGTGAATTAATATGTTATTAAATATTAAAGAAAGGGAATTGATGTTATTCAACGATAAAAATATATTGGATTTAGTAACCAATAAAAATGTATTGACATCTTTCTTTATCATGCTTGTAATGTTCAGTTCAATAACATTCCCAGTAAATGTACCAACACAAAACCTGGGCGGTTCAAATTTAGTATACTGCGACACCGGTGATACAGGAGCATGCTCAACTGGTTTACAATATGAAACCAAAATGTTGGTTGAAGCTAATGAAACGGGTAAGTATACTGTTTTAGATGTAACATTATCACAGGAAAACAGATATAATTCATCAGACAGGATCGCACTGGACAACACTTTAATATTCTATTATGCACCATGCAGTGACAACACAACAAAAATTAATTATGATAGGACAAACGGATTTGGAATAATGCAGATTAATGTAACACAATTTTTGAATGACTGTTCTAACAATACAATATTGGTAATGAAATTCTGTCCAATGGTAACAAACCAAACCGAATTGGAAAACTGTTTATTCCCTGACCCAATCCTTGCAAGGTTTAATGATGTCCAAGATGACCATGTAAACAATACAATTGAAAGTAAAACTTACAATTATAATCACATGACAATCCCTTTGGTTGACAAATCATTATGTTTTCTGGTGGCATTAGTGTTTGCATTTTTAGGAGGTGCAATTTATATTTCCGGAAGCACACCGTTCAGGTTTAACATGTTAAGAATGCGCATGCCCAAAACTAAAATGTACAGGATGCGACCGAAAAGTATGAGTTTTACTATGATGTCCATAAGTTCTCTTGGCGGACGTTTGGCCAGCAAAATATTAAGCAAGAAAGGTAAAGACGATGATAACAAGGACAATGATAAAGACAAGAAAGATGACAAAAACAACAATAAAGACAATGGTAATGAAAATGGTGAACAAGAAGGTGCAGTAGAATACACCGGCATTTTCAGACAGGATAGTAAACTAAACAGGTTAGCAGGCATAGGAGTCAAAGGATATGTAAACTTTGTTAAAGGTGCAAGATGGCCAATCAAAAGCATTGGAAAGAAACTTGGCAAAAGCGGGATTATAGGAATTAAAAATGAAAATAAGGATATGGGTGATAACGAAGCACAAACTGCAAGCGCAATTAATGCCCAACAAGTTTCTAAAGGTATGTCGGGCGGTTCAACATACGACTCCTTAAACCAGTTTACTGACCCAAGCACAAGAAAGATTAGGGGGACAAACTTTGGAGAAATAATGAGTAATTTATTCTTATCAAAAATCATGGGCATTATGATTTCTAACATATTTCGCCATTATTCTTTAGGGATCAGCGACGGATTGGATATTAATAGATCTACGGGCATGGGACAACTTTTAGGCTGGCTTTCACTTGGTGGGCAAAAAAGTATTGATGCAATAGGAAAATTGTTTGGCAAACAAGACACATACAAAAATATGAAACTTGCTTTGACAAACAAACTTACAAACAAGGTATGGAAACGCAACGTTTTGGGGTTCTTTAAACATTCTGCAAACATATTAAAATTTATGTCTAATCCTTTCAGCAGGATTGACAATTACGTGCAAAGCAGAAACGTAAAAAAGGTTTTGAAGAAAATTAATGAAACCCTCAGTTTACCCAAATATGAAATTCTTGAAATGGACAGCAAAAAAATTAAAGAATTAAACGGAAAAATTAATATAAAAAATATTGACCCAAAAACAGGCGACATTACAATTGAAGTCAACGGTTACAAAACCAAACTTGACAATGCAGACCTTAACGATATTGCAAGGTCAGGACAAGGCGGTCAAATATTAACAGGTGTAATACAAAACGCAAAAGTCATAGGAGGAATTGTAGGCACAAAAGGTTTTTGGACGGATCTTGAAACATTAAAAACAAACTATGAAAATGCCGACCAACAAGAACAAATTAGTTTGCTTGCACAATTAAATAAAATGTATGACAAATACGGTGTAAATTCCAACCATGTCAGCATTCAAATGCTTAAACATAAATTTGAAAACTATGTAAACGGCACTGAAACATTCACAAGACAAGAGTTCAGTGAGATATACAAGCAAAGCTTAGGAAACATAAGCAAAGCATTCGTAAGCATGGAAATGATAAGGAAAATTGAGGAACAACAGGAAATAATAAACTTGATTCCTATTGACGATTTGGAAAATCATTATTCATCAACTTATTATATGGAATATGTAGGCAAACAATTATCAAGCATTGAAGGCAACACAGAAAGTGAAATCAAAACAGAAAAACTAAATAGAATTAATGAAGAGATAATTGCCATTGAAGAACTGCTAAAAGATGCACCTACAACTGAACTGCAATATGAAAAACAGGCATGGAAACATGCCTTGGAATACATTGAAAAAGAATTGGAAATACCAAGAAACAAGGAATTTATGCAGATAACAAAATCTATTATTGACAAAGTTAACAATCTTGACAACAAGATTGAGGAATACATAGAAAAATCCAAGGAAGCGTACCAGAAGTTCATGACCAGCGGAAAAGATAAAGATAACGAGGAAGCAATGAAAATGCTCAGAAAAAGCAATGACTTGCAGAAAGAAAAATTTGCATGGATTGATAAAAAACTTGGAAACCTGAATGATGATTATAATTATCTAAAGGAAAACCAGATGAAAGAACCGAATACTGACATATACAATAAACAGATAGCCGAAATTGAGATGCAGTCATACTTATTATCAAAAGCCGCACAAGACCTACTTCCAGAACAATTTACTACGGACAATATAGGATACATGATAAAAAATGATTGCAGTTCAAGCTACCTGAAAAATCTGGAAAGCAGGAAAGATATGTTAATATCAGGCATGAATCTCCTTAATAATTTCGTTAATTATATACCCGGCGAACAGAACAACAGTCAAAATATAGGAGAGATAATTGATAATACTCACTGGTTAAACCTAACAGATGCAACACAGATGATCAGTCCGGGCATCAACCAGGAACTTAAAGAAGTTGACTGGTACAAAGACAACGTACAGGAACAAAGTTCAAGGTATAACGCAATTACACAGGACATAAGAGATGTAGGAAGTCAGTTGAATGTCATAGAAATTACCGGTGATAAAGAAATGAATTCCAATCTACACAATTACGTTGATACTATGACAAATTATGCAAACAAAGATTTTAGTAAAGTATTGTTTGATAATGATGATTTATCCAAAGATGTTCAAAATTACATAGTAGATTCTATCAAAGCCAAGAATTATGAAAGCGCTATGGAAAATTTAACACCTGGTTCTCCGGCATTCAATTATTTTGAAGGACTGCATGACGCTAAAATTAATTCAATTGAAATGAATGAACAGGAAATTTTGGATATTGGAAACCAAATACCCAAACAACCGGAAATAGAACATCAAACATGGGCAAACCAAACATATGATGCAATGAATAATGTTAAAGATAAAATCATTGAAAAGGGCAGAGATATTTTCGGACCCAGTTTTAACGTAAAAACAAGCCCGG
The DNA here is from genome assembly GCA_964404695.1 of Microcaldota archaeon. GTDB lineage: Archaea > Micrarchaeota > Micrarchaeia > Anstonellales > JAGGVH01 > JAGGVH01. Next base: position 11,475 of record CAYOKY010000013.1, read on the forward strand.
AAAACACGGTTTATGAGGGCTTATTTAAAACAAGTTCAACACCAGTCATTTTAAATTCAATATTAAGAATGGAAAAATCAAGGGATACAATTAACTACAACCTAACAAAATACAAAAGCAATAAAGGAAGTCAGGAAGCGTACCAGCAAACTAAGGAACTTGAAAATTATATCCTAGAAAAACTAGGGGAAAACGCAACAGGCAAAAACCCTAAACAACTTGATCAGAACATTGAACAGGCATTGCAAAGTTTGGAATACGTAGCAACGCAAAGCCAGGATAAAAAAATCAGCTGGGCAAGACAAAGTAAAAAATTAAAGGAAATTAAAGAAAATCTTGAAAAAGCCGAGGAGGCATGATTAGTAAGTTTTTTAAGCATAAAGATAGGTGAAGTAATATGATATCACATAAAGCAGTAGTATATGCGTTGTTGGTGATAACAGCGGGCACATTAATGTTATCCTTTATTCTGGGAGGTTCAATCCCTTTCCTGTTTCCAATAAATCTAATTTTAGCATTAATCGCATTGGCAATGTGGAAATTTAGTTATATGTTTACACCTATATTCGGCAAATTCATTAAGAATGACATAATAATTGGGGAATACAAAATCCTGCCAAATTTGGACGGCATATACCGTAAGAATCAGGACCAATATTATGTTTCCAAATTTTTATCTGCCAACATTTATAGTTCAACGACAAATAAAAATGAAGAGAAGA
>CAYOKY010000014.1:0-11822 GCA_964404695.1 Microcaldota archaeon
AACGACAGATAAAAATGAAGAGAAGAAAGGATTAATGATGGAATATTATGAAAGGGCAATCACATCTTTTAAGTACCCAGTTAAAATTTCCATGTTAATCAGAAATATTGATTTAACTAAACAGCTTGAAGAATTAAGAGCGGAAAGGAGCAGGCAGGAAAATAAGAAGTCACAACTTGCAAACGATAACCCGCAGGAAAATGCACCGAGGATTTCAATATTAGAACGTAAGATTGCAATGATTAACAAGGAGCTGGAAAAATTAACTAGTGGTGACAAGCCCATGGAAGTTGTTATGCTTATTATGACTACGGCCAAGAGTACGGGCATTGATGAAGCAAAACTTAAGGCAGAGGCGCAGGTTAAAGAGATACAGGCCGTGGTGGGTAATGCATTATCAATCAGCGTGACTAAACTCACAGGGGACGAAATGTTGAAAGCGTTTGATTTCCAATATTTTATTCCAACGGACAGCAACGAGTTTGCTGACATGTTCAATTAAACGCAGGTGCAAATAAGTAAAAGGTGAAATGATGTTGAAACCGGACAAAGTATTAAGTTCACGGATCTCAAACCGTATGCTATGGGTTCATCCACCCGAACCGCCAAAAGAATTCCTGTTAAGCAACCCGACAAAGGGAGTTTACCTAAGCAAAACCAAACTGTTAAACGTTCCTTTCTTTTGGGATTTTAATAAACTTATCAATCCACACATTTCAGTAGTAGGAGTTACAGGGGCCGGCAAATCATACCTTGTAAAGACATTTTTAACAAGGGCCAACTTAACATGGAATACCAATGCACTGATAATTGACTGGGTCGGAGAATACAATTCATGGGTTGAACAAACCGGTGGTAAAGTTGTGAGGTTCAACGAAGGATCATACTTAAACCTGCTGGACCTTGCGGGCATGAAACCCATCCAAAGGATTAAACAGATTGTAAGCGCGTTGGAAATATTAACGGACATAGGAGATCATTCAATACAGAAAAGGTTTACCGAGGAAGCGATCACTCACGCATATAAAAATAAAGGGTTTGACCTTACAAAACAAAACGAAAAAAAACCGCCCATCATGAAAGACGTATTAAACGAACTTGAGAAAATTAAAAAGAAACAAAAAACTGAAAGGAAACAAGATGAAATTCAAGAATGTATCCACAGATTAAAACCCTACATTTTAAAGGGCAACGACTTTTTTGCTAAACAATCAACATTGGATTTGGACAATATTATTAAGATAGGATTAGTCAACATTGACCTTCATTCCCTACCTTCTGAGGAAATGCGAAGCCTGGCAGGATTAACAATCTTACAACTGTTAAAGGAAAAAATGAGGTTTGAAGGGTGGTCAAAAGACAAAGGACTACGCCTTTTTGTTGTGGTTGATGAGGCATGGAAGATTGCCAAGGATAACAGAAGTGACCTTATAACAATCGTCAGGGAAGGCAGGAAATACCAGTTTGGATTAATAGTTGCAAGTCAAAACCCTACAGATATACATAAAGACATATTTTCTAACGTTGGCACTTTATTTATAATGAGATTAATGTTCAAAGAATTTAAAGATCATATCAGATCATCACTTCATTATTCCAATTATGTTGCAGGTGAAATTGATAAATTGGGCGTTGGTGAATGTATTGCATATCTGGGATACGCACAGAAAACTAATTTTAGTAATATGGTAATGCTTAATCAGATTGACGGTGAAGAACCGTTAATAAAGTTTACACTTAAGGGTGAGGGTATGGAGATACAATTTGAAAAAGAGAAATTTAAAGGAGAACTTACGGAGTTTGGTCTTAAAACAGATCAGGTTAAAGACATCTGTTCAATGTTTGAACAGCATGATAACAATTTACATATAATCAATATCATTGAAGAACTTGAAAGGTATGGCTTCGGACCATCCATGATTATAACTTTTATGCGGGAACTTGGAGTCAAAGAAGGTGAACTGATACCTTTATTTTCAAATTTACAAAAGAAAAAAATGGGCATAGCATCAGACAAACTTGTAAGGTTGGTGGTTGAAGATGAGTAAAAAGCTTAATAAAAAAATGAAAAGTGAATCTTCAGATGACAATTCCACAAAAAATAGTATTACAACAGGTATCAACACTATAACATTAACAGGGAAACGATCAAAGAACGTTAACCAGCTTAAAACTGCAATTGAAAAGTTAGGGTTTAGAGAAATAGATATAGATAAAAATGATATTAAAGTTAAAATCGTTGAACGAGAAACGATCAAAGGCACGCCTTATTTGTATATGAACATAACCCTTGAAAATGAAAGATTGATCGCGGAATTTAATCTTCCAAAGGATTACAGTCCTGCTTTACGAAAATTTGAGGTTGTAAGTTTACTACTGCGAATTTTACTGTTAACAGATGCGTATGAGACTAAACCTGAAAAGATATACAAAATGATATTTAATGTTTTTGACGTTGTACATGATACATTAACAAAAGATTATTCAACATTAAAAAGTCAATATGACTTGTTACTTGAGGAACACCGAAAACTTAAAAATAAAACCAATGAGATGGATAAGATAAATGAAAAGATCAACAAAACCATGCTTGAAATAGAAACCAGGAACCAACAACTGGTTGAGCGGGTCAAAACCCTGGAATCTGTGAGCGATGAAACATTGGAAGAAGTCATCATAGATTGGTTGCGCACTAACCGCGGCATTCTTAATGTTAACGAGTTTGCAAAGATAAATAATATATCTGCCGGCAGGGTTGAAGAAGGCATTGATTCACTGTTGAAAAAGGGTATAATTGAAAGAATAAAATAAAAAACAGGGTAATTATAATGGATGAAAATAACAACATACAAAAGAAAAATAAACTAAAAAGAAAGTCCTGTGACAAAGATAATGATGCAAATAATAGTTACAACCAAACCATGAAATTCAGGATTATCAGGTCACAAAAAATTGAACGGCAATTCAATGTCAAACAAACTAAACAAAACCTGTTTCAAAAACTATTGGCATCATTAACAGGAAAATAATTTCCTAACCCGGCAAAAACACTAATTAATAACATTTATAATAGATTACACAGAAATATATTATAATATTAAAATAAACACAGGATGTATAATACTAAAATAAAGCTATTAAAATAAAACCATTAAGGTGAAATTATGGCAGTCATAAGATTTGAAAAGGAATATATAAAAAATAAAATAAAAAACGTTGAACAGTTGCATGACTTGGGAGTTGATGCAGAAGAAAACGGTGATGAATGGGAGTTTGAAATTACACCCGACAGACCAGACCTGTTAAGTTTGAAAGGAGTTTTACGTTTATTAGATGTTTACAAAACAAAAAATCCAAGGACATATAAACTTAAATCAAAAAATCCAGCAGGTGAAATAATCGTTGACAAATCTGTTCAGGACATCAGACCTTTCGTTACTGGTGCAGTGGTTAAAAACCTAAACATAACTGAAGAAACATTAACAGATTTAATGCAGTTACAGGAAAAGATCCATGCAACATTCGGAAGAAAAAGAGCTAAAATAGCAGTGGGGATACACAACCTGGCAGAGGTTCATTTCCCAGTAACATACACCACCCATAAACTTAACGACATTAAATTCATACCTTTGGATGAAACAAAAGAAATGACTGCAACTGAAATCATTGAAAACACAGAAAAAGGCAAAGCATATGCACACTTGACAAAGGAAACCAAACACGGAAGAGAAGGCGTATTTGTAGAAGATGACAAAGGAATACTGTCTTTCCCGCCAATTATAAATGCTGACAAAACCAAACTTAAACCCGGTAAAGTTGATGTTTTTATTGACATAACAGGAACACATGAAACTGCAATCAATAAAGCATTAAACATAATTGTAACAACGTTATCAGAAATGGGCGGGGACATATACCCAATTAAAATAGGTAATAAAATCTATCCAAATTTGAAATATGATGAATACCCTCTCCCTTATGAAACAATCGAAAAATTCATAGGCAAGAAGTTAAGCAAACAAAAGATTAAAGAATTATTAAATTCTATGGATTGGCACGTTCACGGAGACAAGGTTAAAGCGCAACCTTATAGGACAGATATAATAAGCAAGGTTGACATTGCTGAAGATGCATTGATTGCTTATGGAATTAGTAATATTGAACCGGAATTTCCTAATGTACACACTATTGGAAAACAGGTGCAGGAACACGTTGCAAATGAAATATTAACAGGATTAGGTTTTCTTGAAGTTAAAACATGGACATTGACCAACGAAAACAAACTTAAATTGTGCCAAGCCAACATAAAAAATGTAAAATTAATTAAAATTATTAATCCATTAACTGAAGATTTTACTGTGTTCAGACCACTCATTCTTCCGGGACTTCTGGAAGTGTTAAGTGAAAGTAAGAAAATCAGCATGCCTCATAAGATTTATGAAATTGGCACGGTTGCACCTCCTGAACGTAATGTATTGGCATTAACAATATGCCACCCGACTGCAACGTTTGCAGAGATCCGATCAGTAGTTCAAACATTAATTAAAGAAACACAAAAGGATGGCAACGAAATAAAGGTAATTGAATATGAAGATGACAGGTTTATTCAGGGACGTTGTGCAGCACTAGAATTACATAATAGCAATCCTAAGAATACAAAAAATAATAAACCTTCAAAAAACAAAATCATTGGGATGTTCGGGGAATTGCACCCTGAAATCATTACCAGCTTTTCAATTGAACAACCGGTGTTATATCTTGAAACTGAGTTATTTTAAATTTGCTTAGGAGGTAAAATACCTCACAACCCTTTTTATTCTTTCTCACACAGAATAATTAAAACTGAAACTATGAACAAACGCAATTTTGGACTACTTATTTTATTCATAATATTTAGTATTTGTCAGGGAACAATGTTTTCTTCTTACTGTAGTGGACCGGTTGATTGGAATATACACTCACTTCCAATCGAACATTAAAGAAGGATGATTTCATGCGAGGATGACCCGCCGAAGGCCTTATCATAAATGCAAACGGCATCACATTAAACCGCAATGGGTCTGTAATCAGATATGGAGAGGATTCCGATCTATTAATTCATGGGCGTGTTTCATTTCCTCAGGAGAATAGATATGAACTATTTTGAACTTCCCGGAAGTCGTCTGCTTGATATTGTCATGAACAACCTCAGTGATGTGTATAAGCCCCCAATAAAGCCATTTGCCCTCAATATTCTGAACGAAAAAATTACGAACAGGAGGTAATTGGTAAATTCTGATATTGGGCTTATTTTTAAATTCAAAAATTTTGCCTTTGAAATCATCGGCAGTGAATGGCTTTTTCTTATGCCTTTCATAATCTAACTCTTTAGGAAATCCCTGCTTAACAGATATCTGCAAGGTATCATTCATTTCAATGAAACTGCCCATGTTGTTGAATTTAGATTGCCGAGTATTTAAATTGTTTGTTTTCAGTTCCAGCCAAGGCAGACCAACCCTTTTTATTCTTTCTCACACACAATAAGTAATGGGTGAAACTATGAAAAAACACAATTTTGGGCTACTTATTTTATTCATAATATTTAGTATTTGTCAGGGAACAATGTTCTCTTCTTACTGTGGTGGAACGGTTGCTTGTTCATGCGGAGACACCTTAACTTCCAGCAGAAATCTGACAGATGATGATTTCCTGCGAGGATGCCCCGCTGAAGGCCTCATCATAAACGCAAACGGCATCACACTGAACTGCAAAGGGTCTGTGATCAGCGGGGATGATTCTGGAAATGAAAGCGGAATTTATATTGAAGACAACAGTAGGATAACAATCGAAAACTGTGAGATAACAAACTTCCATGATGGAATCAATTTCAACCACAGCTCTAACAATACAATTTTCAACAATAGTTTACACTCAAACACCGGCAAAGGAATCCGGATTTATATAGGTTTAAACAACTTTTTAATGAACAACATAGTATCTTCAAACTGGGAAGCAGGGATTCATTTGAAATCCTCACATTATACCATATTAATGAATAATACTGTTTTAACAAATAACATTGCAAGTTCAGAAGGGGAAGCAGGAATTTACTTATATGTATGCCATAACTCTACACTAGAAAATAATACTGCCTCTAACAATATGTATTCAGGAATACGACTAGATGCATGTGCAAATGCAGTTCTTTTCAACAACACTGCAAATTCAAACGAGGAGTATGGTATTGAGGAGTACGCCGGAATCAACAACTCCTTAACCAGAAACACTGTGAATGAAAACAGGCTCAACGGATTTTTTTCGGGCAACAGTGGTTCTTCCGGAGAGTTTCGGAACAACACAGCCCTTTCCAACGGGCAGAGCGGAATATCGATTGTACGGGGCTCAAATTATACTATTGTGCAGAATACTGCCTGCTCAAACGGAGCGAACGGAATTTCTTTTAGTTACGGAACTGATAACAATGTTTCAAACAACACTGCCCTTTCCAACTCCAGAAACGGAATAGCAGTCGGGGACGGCAGAAATAATTTTATTACAAACAACACTTTACAGGAAAATGCACAGACAGACCTTCTTGTCAGTGCTTCCCTAAGTACTTACTGCCTGAATACAATAACAAACAACAATGGCTCTGGGGGAAGAAATATCATTTATTATAATTCATCAACTTCCCTAACCGGGGCGCATATCTCCGAGCTTATTCTGTGCAATGCAGATTATTCAAACATAACTAACGTTAAAGTTGACGGCTCCGGTTCTTTGAACAACAACGGAATTTTTGTAATAAAAACAAACAATGCACAAATTGTTAATTCCAGCAGTTCCCGCAATTACTATGGAATAAAGATTTCCGAAGGCCTCAATGTCAATATATCCAACAATACGCTAAATTCAAATGGGGAACACGGCCTTTCCCTTGAGGCCTGCTCAGGTAGTTATTTCATCAACAATTCTTTCAATTCCAATGCAGGCAGGGGCGCTTATGTGTCATCAAACTCCCATAACAACAGCTTCATGGAAAATACTGCAAATTCAAATGAAGACGAAGGAATTCGTATTCACTCAAGCCCAAATAATACATTCATAAACAATACTGCAAACTCCAATGATTATGGAATTTACCTTGACTCAAGTATCAACAACACTTTCATTTCCAATACGGCAAACTTCAACAGTCATGGAGTATATATCAAACAGCGATCTTATGACAATCTCTTTTTGAATAACACCATGATTGAAAACGTCAATTACGGAATATACTTTTACCGCACAACATCCACAAACAACAGCTTCTTATCCAATAACCTGTGCACCAACCTCGGCGACTATGACGGCTTTGATGTTGATAACAATACATGGTCTTTAAATTCGTGTGATGCAGGAAGATTAAGCATTGCAGACCAACCCTTGAAAACCGCGTGCGATTACACATGCGCCGGTGATCCTATCAGTGCTGAATGTTCTGACAGTGATTTTGGAATAAGTCCTTTAGAATACGGCCATGTTGATTACATGGGTTTTGAAATTGGACATAGAATTGATGACTGGTGCTTAACAGATACAATTCTTGTTGAAGCAACATGCGACACTCCTATGCATGAATATTATATTAATTGTGTAGATTACGGTATGATCTGCAAAGAAGGAGCTTGCAGAAATAAAGTAATACCTATCCCTCCTAAACAGGAAAAAGTTGCAGTCAGCATTAAGGACTTTATTCCTTCCGGCTCCCCTTTTTCAAAGGAATGGGAAGAGGAAAAAGGAAGTGAAAGAGAAAGCGAAGAGGAAAATCAGGAAACACCAAAACCAGAAATAATAAAGCAGACTGCAAGTATAAAACCCCAAAAGAATTATGTTATTGCTATTGTTGAAGATGAGATAGAGGAAATTGAAGAGCAAGAAGAAAGTAAAAAACATACAATAAAAAAAGTTAGTGTTAAGTCAGTTAGTGCGGGGAAGTAGACCATAAACCCAAGCGAGGGGTTGGGTTGACAAGCAGAAGAGGGAGGAAAAGCTTTTGCAGGAGTTTGGATATAGGGTTTTCTTGTTTTGTGTATGTGCGAAGGGATTCCCCCTAAAACAAGCTGATTTCCCAGAGCTATGAAAATGGCTGGGGTCTGTTGCTTTAAATATACTTCTGTGTTTAATATACTGCATGCAACTAACAACAAAACAAGCAAACGAGTTTAATCAGTTGAGGGCTTTCCGCCCTATCTCAGGACGCATAGAATTAACTGCAACCCGGGCCATCAACGAATCCAAAAATGTAAATAAACCCGGGTTTTCAAAGTTTTTCCTTGAATTAAAAGATTTAGGCGGTTTAAATAAACTTTCCGAGCCAGAGTGCGCCTCCCTGCTTTTTTCAAATAGAACATTGTTTGAAAGTTTATGCCCTGGAGAGGGCCAGCTTGACATAAGAGAAGTTATCTGGGAAATCACAAGGAGATATGCGAAGAATGACTCTAAAAACTGCGCGCCGATTCTCTTTCATTTCAATGGCGACAAACAGGCTTTGCCAGAGATTTTTTCCAGAAACGGAAGAATGATTAAACTGTTTTTGGACGGGTTACTTCTCAATCCATTGGTTATGAATTCCTTTCCACCACGGAAACTTAAAGAAAAGGCAAATGAGATTGTTGTTCAGGGAGTGAACAGTTTTGAATGGTGGGGTGTGGAAAAACTCAGAAGGTTTATCCGCCCCAAACTCCGCGATGGATTTATGGCTTACTTGCTGGAAGAATATCCAAACACTGTAAAAGAAATGGAAAAGAAGTATATTGAATGCGACTCGGAATGCGGCCAACTGGTTTTGGATTATTTTAAAGGGGATACTTCCGTTTTACAACAGATTATTGAAAGAAATGAGGTAACTATTAAATCAGTTGCCAAGAAATTTATTAAGGGAAAGTATTCACTTGTATGGGATGATTTAATTCAGGAAATTACTCTTGCCCTCATTGAAGAACTAATAAAATTTCAATGGTGGAGAAATATAAAATTCCAAATTTTTCTCAATCTCAATTTATATAAGCATTTGATTGATTCTAAACGAGTAGATGGCAGTTATCCCACAAATCTTCTTAGGACTAGGGCTGACTTGTTGAAGAGATTAGAAAATGAGTTGGGAGAACCTTTAACTCCTACCTTGTTTGAAAAGATAAAAGGCACACTTAATATGCAGGAAGCAGAGCTTATTACAAGTTACATGCTTTCTCTGGACTGGGAGGGTAATGAGCATAATGGAGATTATGGCGGTGCTCTAATGAATCGGGTTTCCCACGAAAATACTGGCGATAAGTGGGTCAATGCTTTGCTGACTAGAATGGATATTACAAAATGGCTGGCTTCTCTTTCCGAGCGAGACCAGGATATGGCAATACGCAATCTGCTACTGCCAATTGATGACCCCAACTATCGCACTCAAACTGAATTAGGGGAGATGTATGGTTTTACTGAATCCTGGGCGAGCCATAAACTCAGCAAGGCCAGAAAGGATTTCGCCGACCGATTTCTTTGATCCAGTTCCACCTACTTTCCCACTCCTCATCCCACACAACACCTACCAAAACTTTTACTTCTTTCCCTTCCCAACCAAACTAATCACTTCCTTCCCGGCAATCCCGACCCACACCCACCAAATTTGTGCTTACTTACATTAGCAAAGACAAAAGCGCTAAGAAAAACCTGAATTAAGGGAGCAGGCTTATTGCATGGAGGGCTGTAATTGGGGGACTTCTTATGTGGAGAGGAGGTGTTGAGTAATAAGAGAATGATTAAATACATGCCCTCAAAAAATAATAACAATAGTAATTATAAATGAAAATTCAGTAAAACATAACTTAAATAACATATATAAAATACAAAAACATATTAAAATATAATAAACTGCAAACTTAGGGAGAGTAAGATGTTAACTGCAATTGAATTGAAAATGTTAAACAGTTTGAAAAATGGAGAAGTTATAATTTATCCCACAGATACAATTTACGGGATAGGTTGCGACGCGTTTAACACAAGATCGATTGAAAAAATTTTTGAGATAAAAAAACGCGACCCGTCCAAACCTGTCTCCCTGCTTTTCTCAGGGATTGAAGATGTTGAACAAAAATTTTATACCGAAAAGAATGGTAGGAAAATAGATCTGAATAAATACGTGAACGGGTATACACTTCTACTCAAACCAAAACCATGGATTGAAAAGGTGGATGCACATTATTTTTATAAAAACGGAAATATAGGAGTACGAATTATTGATCATTGGGTTTCAAAAGTGGTTGAAAAACTGGGAAACCCTATAATTACTACCAGTGCAAACATATCCAATTCTAAACGGTTACCCATAGATTATAAAAGTATAGACCAACCAATCATTAATGGGTGTGATGCAATTTTTTACGAAGGAAAACTAAAGAGTAAAGCATCAATAGTTCTAGATCCTTTGAAAAACAAAACGTATAGAAAATAAATGTATAAACAAAAGATAGAGAAAATAAATGTATAAACAAGAAATAAAGAATGATGATTGAATGAATGACACTGAAAAAAATGGGCAAACTGAAAACATTAATGAAATTAAATTTGATGAAAATGTTTACCCTCCATCAGATGATAGTTATATGATAGTTGAAACCATAAAAAACATGACCGGGCGAAATGTTGTAAACGTATTGGACATGTGCTGTGGCACAGGGATATTGGGCATATATACATTGGACAATTTTAAAGACAGTATAAATCAATTATACTTTGTAGATATATCTGAACACGCATTGAAATATGCTAAACTAAATTTTGATAATTATAAAAGTAATGTGACAAAAAACGAAAATCATGTTTTGAATTGCAAAACCAACTATGTTCATTCTGATTTGTTTGAAGGATTGGAAAAGTTGAATGTAAAATTTGATTTGATCCTGTTCAATCCTCCATATCTCCCAACCAGTAAAAATGAAACCGCAAAATACAAAATACACAAACATGAGATTGAAACTGCACTCGCAGGTGGTGTGAACGGCAGAGAAATCATTGACCGGTTCATTGAACATGTAGCTGGTTACTTAAAAGAAAATGGTATTATCCTTATGTTGGACAGCAGTCTAGACGATACAGACATGACAATTAAAAAACTACAGGAACGCGGATTAAAAACAACAATATTATCCAAACAAAAATTCTTTTTTGAAGAATTGTCCGTCATTCTTGCAGAAACAAAATTTAAAAAAATAAGGTGAGTAAATATGGAATATATATTAATTGAACCGGAATTTCCGATTAACCTGGGCGCAATCTGTAGGGCATTAATGAATTTTGGAGTAACAAAACTTCACATAGTTAATCCCAAGGTTGACCTGCAAAATAAAGAAGTCAAAATGTTTGCAAAAAAAGCCTATGTCCTGATTGAAAACGCAGACATTTATGAAAACATGGAACATGCAATAATAAAAATCAAACCAAAGGTGATAGTGGGCACCAGCGGGGTCAAAGGCAGGTTCAGACGAGGAATAATGAGGAAAATGATACCTTTGAAAGAGGTTAAGGATAAACTTCGGGGAAAAGGCAAGAAATTAATAGTATTCGGAAGGGAAGGATTAGGCCTAAATGAACATGAAAGTTCACTCTGCAACTTTTTTATCAACATACCAACGTCACAACATTACAAAGTCATGAACCTTTCCCATGCTTTAACTGTCATTGCATATGAACTTGAAAACATTGAACCAATAAAGGATAAAGAAATAGGTGACATTAACAATTTATGTAGAACATTTAACGGATTTGTTGACACATTAGGATTCATGACACAAATACGTAAAGAGCAGAAA
>CAYOKY010000015.1:0-11739 GCA_964404695.1 Microcaldota archaeon
CCGCGGTAACCCATCATAGGATTTTCTTCATGGCCTTCATATTTTTCACCGCCTCCCAAACTTTGATATTCGTTGGTTTTGAAATCAGTAGCACGATATACGACCGGCCTGGGATAAAATGCTGTTGCAATCCTCCTAAGTTTTTCTGCCAAAGCATCAACAAACTGTTCACGTTCACCATCTTCTAAAAATTTCTTAGGATGCTTGCCCATAGCCGCAATCATAAACTCTGCCCTAAGCAAACCTACACCGTCAACAGGATGATCAGCATACTTTTCTGCCACGTCAGGATCTGCAACGTTTAGATAAATCTTGGTACCTGTAACAGGAGAAGCAACTTGAACATGAACATCAGTTTCAACAGGTTTACCTGCAATCTTAACGTTGCCTTCATAAACCACACCCCTTTTGGAATCAACAGTAACTTCCATACCATCCTTCAAAATCTCAGTAGCATTCTGAGTACCAACTATACAAGGTATACCCAGTTCTCTTGAAACAATCGCAGCGTGGCATGTTGCACCACCTGCATTGGCAACAATTGCAACTGCTTTTTTCATGGCAGGCACAAAATCGGGAGTAGTCATATTAGTAACCAAAACGTCACCTTTTTCAACGTTATGAATTTCATTTTTAGTAGCAATGAGTTTAACCACTCCTTTGGCAATACCGGGCGATGCCGGCAAACCGCGAACTAAAATCTTAGCATCAGAAAGTAAAATTGAACCTGATGACTCATATGATTTTGATGCTTCAGAGGAGGTTGAAGAGTCACCATAATGCGAAACGTTATCCTCCTTTTTAACAATAGGCTTTAAAGTAGTTATCGGCCTGGACTGTAAAATAAACAATTCATTTTCCTTAAAACCCCATTCAATATCCTGAGGTGAACCATAATGATCTTCAATCTTTTTACCAATCATAGCAAGTTCTTTGATGAAATCATTGGACATTTTCTGTTTACCTTGCAATTCTTCTTGGATTTGAACTTCTTCATTTTTCCCGCGAACCATTGCAATTTTCCAGGTTTGAGTTACTATCTGTTTATCAACTATTTCAAATGAACCTTTGTCAATCAAATATCTATCAGGTGTTAACGACCCAGATACAATTGATTCACCAAGACCATAGCCAGCTTCAATTGAAATTATATCATAATCCTCTTCAACCGGCTCAACTGTAAACATGATCCCTGAAACTTCAGATTCCACCATTAACTGAACGACACCTGCAAGCGCAACGTTTATATGACCAAAACCATTGCTAACACGGTAATAAATTGAACGCGGTTCAAATAAAGACGCCCAGCATTCCTTAACCGCCTGAACAACGTCCAATGCCCCTGTAATGTTCAAAAATGTGGCCTGCTGACCAGCAAAACTAGCAGTGGGTAAATCTTCAGCAGTTGCACTTGAACGAACTGCAACATAACTTTCCGGACCGATCTTATTATATGCAGTAATTATGTCCTGTTTAATATCTTCAGGGATATCTCCCCGTAAAATTGCATTTTTGATAGTAACTGAAGCCAAGTTTAATTGCTCGGTATTTTCAACATCCAGACTATCAGTATATTCTTGTATTATTCGACCGATATTGTTATGTTTAATAAAAGTATAATATGCATCTGAAGAAGTAGCAAACCCATCAGGGATAGGAAAACCTGCATTAACCATTTCACCAAGATTAGCAGCTTTTCCGCCAACCTGTAATAAATTATTTTTTGATAATTCCTTAAACCAGTATATATTTTTCATAGTCATTAATTCTCACCCCATTACTGAAGAAAATAACTGAAGTTGTATTTAAAAACCTTTTCCAAATATAATACTTAATACTACCTCAATAAATCATTAATGCCTCAGTAGCTCAGTGGTAGAGCGTCCGCCTTGTAAGCGGAAGGCCGGGGGATCAAGTCCCTCCTGAGGCTTTTAATAATATTTAAAAAATTAAAATGCAAAAACTTAAATAATAAACCTGTTTTTTATAATTTGAACACTCAACAAACACTTAATCACAAAAACTAATAATAAAAACGTGTTAAAACCCGTGATATTATGAATAAAGAAAATGAACAAAATGAAAATAAAGGTGAATACAACCAAAATGATAAAAATAAAATTGAAAATAAACTAAATGAAACTAAACCAAATCAAAATAAACTAAATGAAAATAAAATTGACCCATACATCAACTCAAATAAAAGAATAGTTTTAATCAGAACATTTGATCATGCAAACAAAGAACTGCTTGATTATCCTATTTATACATTAGCAGGTGAGCGGGACGAATGGGAAAACATTCTTGAACAGGATGAATGGTCTGTACAAGACGAAACCGGGAAAGTTTACAAAATCAACCCAAAACAGGTTGCTGTCACTGAGTTCTGGCTCCAGGAAACCGCTAAACTGAATTATTATAACAAAACAGATAAACTTCCAATAACCACAAGCCTGCCGAGATATTTTGATAATAAAAGTTTTACACAAGGAGTATTGCATGATTACAATTTAACCATGCCAAACGTTTCAGTCAAATATATGCCCATCGTAAACAAAATCAAACAATCAAAAGATGAAATAGTCCCAGTATTATCCATTAATAAGGTTTTGAACAACAGCCCATTAAGCCAAATATTATATGCTGTCAAAAGCACGGTCAATGATACAAATTTAGTAGAATTGAAAGATAAAATTAAAACTAAAATGTATGAATATGATGAAATCCCAATAGAAGACAAAAATATTAAAAAAACTGACCAGTACATACAATTCATATTCAGAAATCATAAGAAAACCAAAGCAACATACCTGAAACCGTCAGTGCATACTGGGTGTGGCATGGGAGTTGTAAGAATTGGCATTGAAAATGACAATTTTTATATTGAAACTAGTGAACCGGAATTTATGAAAATCTTGATACAAAACGAAGGTGAAACAAGCAAAGATAATAATCAAAGGGTATTCTTTATACCTTACGAAAACCAAAACATGGAAAGCCTGATTGAAAAAACATTAAAAAAAACCTATTTCCCATATTTTTATAAAAAACTAGGCGGTGAAACCAATTATATTTTTGAAGAGGAATTTAAAAATTCAGTAGTAGAACATAAAATAGAATTTAGATTTGTTGTACAAAACAAGGATAACAAATTTATAAGTTATGCAAACTATGCTAAGGTAGGGGCAACTGATTTTGTTGCCAACCTATCATTATCCGGGAAAGGGGCAGACACCAAAGAAGTATTGAATAAACTTATTGAAAAAACGTGGCCATTCCTTACAACAAAACAAAAACAAACAATAATTAGAACGGAAATCAGTGAAATGAAAAAAGCAGCAATTAAAGTTTTTGAAACAATATTAAGAAAGGCCAAACAGGAAAACAGAAAAAATAAAGGAAAAGAAAACTATTTGGTGCCTTCAACCATGAACCTGTGTTTCGGTTCAGTGGATTTCACCCCAATAATTGATAAGAACATTGGTATAATGTGCAAGGCTGTTGAGGTCAACACTGGAACAATAGGCATCAAAGCTTTGCAGGAACTTGACAAACCTAATTATTACAAAGTCGTAAAATTATGGAATGGAAACCTGATTAAGGCATGCAAAAAAGCGTTCACAAAATAAATATTCCACAATTACCAGGACACTTTTTTCCATCCAAACCTGTTAGCGATAACGTTAGCAATCCTATGAACCAGGTAAGTCAAAACTGTAAGCCAGAATATGTCAAACCATGAAACTATAGACAAATCATACAACCAAAGAAACAAAAGAGTAAGATAAAGAAATGGCAACTGATCAATTAAGAAAGAAGGTGCACCACGACTAAAATGTAAACGTCTTTTAACAAAACTTCCTAATGCATCACCTAACATCGTTCCAAACCCGGAAATCAAACCTAAAAAAACATAAGAAAACGAGTCATCATAAAATGCCAACCAGTCCGGTAAATACAATGAGTAAATGCAACCTATCAACCATGCTATACCCACGCCAGTGGCAAACCCGCGCCACGTCTTACCGTCACCTAAAATACGTTTACCATCCATAAAATTCATGCCAAAATCCATTGGCTTGCCCCCGCCCAATAATACTGGTAAAGAATTGGCAAAATAAGCAGGCAAAATGAAAAGTATTACTTTGATAACCCAAATCATAAGAAAAGTAAGCTCCTTAAAATTTTTAAAGTTATACCTTATATTTAGTTTATGACCACAAAACAAAAAGATATTCAAATTGAAGAACATATATTTGCAAGCATTGAAAAGAAAGAGGACACATTAATCCACGAATTAAATAAAATCGGGGCAATTGTCAAGAATGGCAATGAGGACACAATAAATATTATACAATTTACAAACTGCTACCGATTAATACCAATCATCTATTCTACTCCAAAGGAAATTGAACAACAAAAAGCAGTCAACCTTTTACACCATATTAATCTCCATGAGGTTGCTAATCTGTTTAAACAATACGAAAAATATATTGATATGCCACTTTCAAAATTGAACTTAAACAAAAAACAAATGGAGGGATTAGCTAAACTCAAAACATACGTATACATCTACGGATTATCAAAAAATGATCAATATTTATTATATTTAAATCCAAACTATCAATTAACACAAAAAATTAATAGATACAAAATACACGGGAATAAAAAAAAGATATTACTGGAAACTGAGAGGAATATCAATAAAACAAATTATCAAACGTACAACTTGGAAAGTTATTTTAATGAAATCAATGAGAATATAAATAAAATTAAAGGAATGGACATTATCAATTTTGAAAATATAACTTATGAATATGGAAAAAAAGGCCATAAACAAAGTATCACGATTCCTTCACCGTTAAATTATATTAATGCATCAACAATTGTAGGCATAAGCTGTCAGGAGGTCAGTCCAAACGGCAGTAAAACAATACAGGTCCTGGATGACCCAAACCAGATAATTTCAAGGACAAACAGGTTAAAAACCGAAAAACGAAAGCCAAAGGATGCAATAAGAGCTAAAATGTTTGAATTGATGTTAATGGCCAATTATAACCCATACGCCAGTTTTGCAATGTATGACTCAAGAATAAGCTTTGGACATACACAGGCTATCATGGAAACGTATTACGGCTTAAATAACATGACCAACACAACCAAAGAAGTACCAATAGATTTTATTAATCTTGAAAATCAAATTGAACACGGTTTAAACACCAAATTTTTTGACATTTTTGATAAAGATAAACTGTTAAACCTAGAAACAGGCGACAAGAAATTCCTTCAATTGCCAGATACTTTTGAGGAATGCGTGTCATCTAAAGATCAAATTCTGTTTAGTTATTATTTAACTTTATACAATTTTACCAAATTCCTTAAAACTATTTATTTTAATCCGGACATGAAAATGACCAACAGAAAATTATTACTAATAAATGCATATTCAAATGCGTCAGAGGTTGAACGTTTTAAATTTGTATCATCCATAGCCGCAGCGATGCACCACATGGGTGAAAGTGCACCATGGAACTATTTTCAATTAACATTGCAAAGAATCCTCCCAGACAATAAAAATACAAAAAAGGTTGACGAGTTGATGAACAAATTAACGTTAGATGACATTACCAATCAATTCATCAACAATTTAAAGAATTGTAGTAGTGAGCACGCTAAAAGTTCAATGAACGTAGCTGAAATCATTTCAAAATGGTATTTAAGCAATGAACTGGTAAATTATACAAGCGGATCAACGAAACTGGAAAGTGAGAAAGAACAAAGTAAAATAGTTGATGTTCTGAAAAATATAACCTCATTACTTAAAACAGAAAAGGATAATGTAATAGAAGTTGAATCTGGAAAGGCATCTTTTGAATGTGAAATGGGTAAAACTATTAAATTAAGGATAATTGACTTTGAAACCAGGGAGGACATTGTAAACCATAAGAAAGGGAAATTTGTCCAGCATTATGTATTTTCATTCCCGCAATGGGGCAGTGAACAGATATTACTTAAAATATTAAAAGATAACAATGAGCAATTATTAGAATCTATTAAAACCTTCAATAATATAGATACCTTCCAAAGCACAGGAGACAGAAATTTAAAAGATCCGATGCAAACAGCACAAATTTTCTGGGTACCCATAGATTACATGCCCTTTGAAGGCAATAAATTAGGGGAAATTAACATACCAAACAATAGCAGGGATAAAATCATCACGGTTTTAGAAAAGTTCTGTAAAGACGGGGCAACTGATGAAAACATGAAAATAATACAATTATGTTCAAATATTCACAGCATGTATAAACCAAACGACCGGCTTCTTATACCTCTGGAACTGCTTAAACATTCAGCCAGAAGGATAATTGAACAAAACAGTAAATAAGTATAAAATTTAAATCTAAATAATATTAAAAATAAAAAAGTAAAACGCTCCGGCCGGGAGTCGGACCCGGGTCAAGGGAGTGACAGTCCCACATGCTAACCACTACACCACCAGAGCATTACAAATAATCATTGATTAATCAATCAATAAATACATTTATATATCAGAAATGTTTTTAAATATTACAAACAGCAGAAAATGGTAAATTAGTGGAAACGTGAGAAAAATGATACTAGATACACATGTCCATTTGGACTGTCATAATGAAAAAATACCTGAGGATGAAAAGGTTATAACTATCGGATATAAAAACGATGCAAATGTATTATTGCCCAAATTATCTGACAATGTACCTTTTACATTGGGCATTGCGCCCCAGGTTGCAATGGAAGAAACTTTCAAAAAAGACCATGAATGGCTGAACAATATCAAACGATTAATAAACCATGAAAGATGCATAGGCATTGGAGAAATTGGATTGGACAACAAATGGGCCACAACTGAAGAACACAGGAAACGACAAAAGTTATGGTTTGAAGAACAACTAACGATCGCTGAACAAAATAAAAAACCAATAGTAATCCATTCAAGAAAAGCTGAACAGGAAATTATAGATATCCTGAACAAATGGGAAGGCAACGCAGTGTTTCATTCATTTGGCGGGAAACCAGCAACCGCAGAAGAAATCATTGACCATGGATGGATGATTGGCATTAATCCTTTGAAATCCAAAGAAAAAAAGAAAGTTATAAAAATGGGCATTGAAAATTTAATTATTGAGACAGATTTACCATATATTGGCAAAACTTTTAAAGATATTAACCAATCAATTGAAAGAATTAAGGAAGTAACGGACATGAAAACAGCAGACATTATAAAAGTTACGTTCGATAATGGAATTAGGGTATTTAATTTAAGAGGCGACTAAAATGGATATATTAAGATTATTTGGGATAAAACCGCGCATAAAAGGAATTGCGTTCTTCGTTAACGGCCCAGATATATTATCCCATAAGAAAAACATTGACATGCAAAAGACATTAAAAACCCTAAAAACAAAGTATAATATCAGATTTGCTAAGGTTTATCTTGACCAGTTTGCATCTGACAAGCTTATTGAAGCAGTTAATAATCAGGGTTATGAATCTGATGTATGCATAAGTGATGTTAACGTTGCAATGTCAATAGGTATTATGGAACAATTATATAACCCAAACATTGAAGGAATAGCCATAATGACCAATAACCCTTTATTTTTAAATGTTATAAGTAAAGTTAAAGAACATAATAAAAAAATTATAATCGTCGGCGAAAAGAATTTATTGGATGAATTGAAAAATAACGCGGACGAATATTTTGTGGTGAAATAAATGAACGTAGGATTATTCATTGACGGACCTAACATGATGAGGAAAGACGTACACGTTAACATTCATAAGGTTATTGAGAAATGCAAAGAACATGGAGATTTAGTAATTCATAAAATCTACCTTAACAAACATGCAAAAGAAGGATTGATCAATGCGATGAAAAATGAAGGCCTAGAAATCCAGATAACACCATACGACGTTGATATTCCTATGGCA
The DNA here is from genome assembly GCA_964404695.1 of Microcaldota archaeon. GTDB lineage: Archaea > Micrarchaeota > Micrarchaeia > Anstonellales > JAGGVH01 > JAGGVH01. The sequence continues at coordinate 7,975 of CAYOKY010000015.1, forward strand.
TTGGAAGCGTCTGAAGCGGTGTTTAGTGATAAGATTGATGTTTTAGTTTTGTTAACACGAGATACAGATTACCTGCCTTTGCTTGTTAAAGCTAAGACTAGAGGGATAATGACCATCGTAATAGGCACGGGATTAGGATTCTCAGTCGCATTAAAACATACAGCAGATAAAGTTATATTTATAAAGTAATTGTTAAAATACAATATTAAATAAAAGAGGGATTAAAAATTTTAAGGTGATATTATGGCAGAACAAAGAAGACCATTTGATTTAATAAACGATTCACTCAACAAATCAGTAGTTATTGAGATGAAGGCAGGAAGAACAATGAGAGGCATAATGTTAGCATATGATATTCATATGAACCTCATTCTTGATAATGCAGAAGAACTTGTTGACAACGAAGTTAAAAGGAAACTAGGCAAGACATTCATAAGAGGAGATCAAGTAGTTTATATCTCACCTTCACTGTAAATAGTTTTCCGAAAAAGAAGTTTTTTCTTTTTATCCGGGCCCGTGGCGCAGTGGTAGCGCGCCTGCTTTGCACAACCTTTCTTAGGTTGCTCTAAGCTTGACCAAAGAAAAGTTAAAAAAAGCAGGAGGCCGGGGGTTCAAATCCCCCCGGGTCCAAAATCACATCTGACAAGCTCCGGTCGTCTAGTTCGGTCAAGGATGCTAGGCTCTCACCACCCCTTTTCTTTCTTTAAACAAAGAAATAAAAGCCGCAGGTTGCGGCAAGAAAGAAAAGAGAATTGGGGGAATCCTAGCGACTCGGGTTCAAATCCCGACCGGAGCATTATTTATAATTAAATATAATATTTTACATCTTTAATTGAAACAGATACTTTTTTAAAAATAAACAATCTTCTATATTATATGAAAGCAATAATTCTTCCTGGCAACAATAATACCCTCATAACAGATAATTGGTACTTATATGTAAAAACAGGATTGGAAAAACTCGGAGTTAATGTTATAGCCCAGGATATGCCCGATGCAAAACTTGCAAGAAAGGATGTTTGGATTCCTTTCATCAAAGAAAAACTTTGCAACGATGAAGAAGGAATATTAATTGGACATTCATCAGGAGCAATTGCTATTATGAAATATCTTGAAGAAAACAAATGTAAATTAGCCATACTTGTAGGGACATACCATACAGATTTGAATGATGAAATGGAAAAAGAAAGCGGATACTTTGACGAACCTTGGAAATGGGACAATATAAAAAACAATGCAGAAAAAATAGTCATTTTCGCTTCACAAGATGACTCATACATACAAATTTCAGAACCACGATTTATTAAAGAGAAATTAAATGCAGAATATCATGAATATAAAGATGAAGGACACTTTGGAGCAATTAAAAACAAAACAGAATTTCCTGAAATTGTTTTAATTATAAAAAAAATGTTGAAGGAGAGGAACAAATGAAAATTGAAAAGAAAGTTTGGTCTAAATACTTCCAAAAAATAATTGATGGAAATAAAACGTTTGAATTGCGATTAGCAGATTGGGAATGTAACCCAGGCGATTTACTAATTTTAAAATAATGGGATCCTGAAACAAAGGAATACACGGGAAGAGTTATTGAAAAACAAGTAACATATGTTGCGAAAACCAAAGATGTAACGTTCTGGACAAAAGAAGAAATAAACAAACACGGTTATCAAATAATTGCGTTTAAGTAAGATTTTCTTATTATTTAAATTTCATCACAACCCATGAAACTCATAGAACTGTTTTAGGAAAAGGTTCGGTACATAACTAGTTTTAATGTCCCAATGCGAGAGATATCCCTTATAATTTGAATAATTAAACCGTGAATCTAAAAGTAAAACTGCACAAACATCTTCGCTTTTCCTTATGCCCCTGCCCGCTGACTGCAAAACCTTATTAAAAGCAGGCAAAATGTAAACGTATTCATAACCCTTGCTAAACCGCATATCATAAAAATCAAGCAATTTCTGGTTTAAAATTGAAGGTGGAGAAATGGGCAAACCAATAATCATTATGGCTTTTAATGAATTGTTCTTAAAATCAATCCCTTCCATAAACGAAGCGCCCTGCACAAAACAAAGCAATAAGTTGTCAAACTGCATGGTCTTTTTAAGCAACTCTGATTTATCATTTTTGTTCCATGCCGTGTCTTCAACTATAATCTCCCTTTCAGTAATAATATGAGGCACAATATTGTCCATCAAATTATAAGAAGGAAAGAAAAGGGCAATGTTGCCTGGCACCTCTTTTTCCAGGTTACTTATATTCTTGGCAATCTTTTCATACATTAAACCTGACCTGCGTTTGTAAACAGTTGAAACGTCGCCCACAACCAAAGTCAACCGGTTATCTTTAGGGAACGGAGAAACATAAGATTTTATCAAAGGATTAGATATTCCTAAAATGTCCGCATACATCTTTTGCGGGTATAATGTCGCACTCATCATAATCATTGAACGTGACGCATCAAAAACGTTTGATGTTATTGAGGCAACATCCAAAGGAACCAGAAACGTACCGTCAGGATTGATAATCCGGACATAATCCTGGAGGTCAACCTCCCATATCCTGAAAAAGTTTGCCAACGCATGCAAAGCATTAGGCATAGGATCTTTTGTAAGGGCTTTGACTTCCTCGGCTGCATCTTCAACATCCCTAAGAAAATTTGTATAAGTTACATCACCCAGAAAATCTTTGGAAAAGTTATCATTTATCAAATGAAAAATATCTTCCATGGAAACTTCAGTTTCAACGTTATTGGTTACAACATTTGACAATGATTTTAACTGATTACCCAAAAGTTTATTTTTTAAAACCTCTTTTGAAAGTTTTCTGCATGCACCAATCAACCCAGGGGTTAAAGATGAACTGCCGTACTCCCTTGCCCTGTCTGGCAGATTGTGCGCCTCGTCAACAATAACTATAAACTCGTCAAACGATTTCATTGCCCTTGACAATACAACTTCACGTATGCCCGGATCAAATATGTAAGAATAATCAGAAATTATAATGTCAGCGGTCTTAAACCGGGAAAGTGAAGTGAAATAAGGACATGACCCATAAAGTTTGCAAATGTCCTGGGCTTCTTCAACATGGTAAACTTCCCTGTTAAGAGCATCAACTGCCAAAGGATTAACCTTGCCATACTTGCACGTGCCTTGTCTCCGCGCCCTATAACAATATGATTCAAACTCTGAACGTGACATTTGCAGGTCAAGAGGACACATACCCTTTTTGTTAATAATATCAATGACATTCAAATCAATGTTGTTAACTTCTTTTATTTTCTTTAAAGTTTCAATCGCAATTGAATGCTGGGAATGTCTGGACGTTAAAAAGAATATTAACCCTTCCCTGTTGTCATACTGTTTTTCAATGGCAGCAGTTAATACTGCAGCAGTTTTCCCTAACCCGGTCGGCGCATAAGCCATTAATGTTTTATGTTCATTTATCGCTTTCAAAGTATCAAGATAAAACTGCTTTTGACCAGACCTGATAGTATGGTGAGGAAATTTCATAAAAAATATTTAACGGTCAAAAGTTAAAATAGTTTGCCAAATAGTTTGCCAAATAAAATGACAATAAAACCTAATGTTTTAAGATTTCAAGCGAAACCTTGGTTTTTGAAGCTGTAATTCTGGCTTTGCCCCCTATGGGAAACGTTATAGAAGGAGCAGTATGACCAAAATCAACATTTGTAACAATTGGAATTGATTTCAATTCTTCTTTTGTTTTAATTATCTTAGCCAACAACTCGTTGGACAT
>CAYOKY010000016.1:0-11726 GCA_964404695.1 Microcaldota archaeon
CCTGATATCATACCTTTTCCATTCAATGGTTTTGATGGATTCGGTTATTACGCAACTGCCCGTATCAAACAGTAATGGTGCCCTGTTGCCAAACCTCATGATATCACTGCACATGCTGTTGGTTTTTCTGCCCGAATCGCCACCGTATGCAATCCCTACTTCTACTATGAAAGGCACGCCTCCTCTGTATATTTTCGGTTTGCGTTCAACGACTGCAAGAAAGTCCGGGTTTAACATATTCAGCATTGAAGTTCTGATTTGTTCTTCCCCTATTGGGTGAATGCCTTCAATTGATGGTGCGATCCATTTAATTTGATTGAATGCCCTCACCATATCTTCTGCTTCATTCCATTTTAGTTCTCTTGGTTTTTTCTTAAACTTTATATGAGGTAAAAGGTCGCGTAATTCCTTAACTTTGTTTTGCGACATCCGTGAAAAACATGTTATGAGAAATTGTGAGATTGTAGGATTAGTATCTGTCTGCGAAAAATCAATTAAATCTGAAGTTGTTACCCCTAAAGGATGCGGTTGTACGGGTTTGGGTTTAGGTGGAACTTTATCAATTGATCGTGGGAACGTGTGCACTTCATTAAACGGGTCAATCAAAGTTATTGATGCGTGCGGATTAGCGATAGCAGTTTTTTTCAGGTATTCATAAACTCCTGAACTGCTTTTGTCATATTTGACATCTTTAACTTCAATTTCAACTGTTAAGCCGTGCCAGTCGCCTTTTTCTTTTGAAATTATTTCAACGACCGGTTTGTTTGTTTTGAAGTCTATGCTAACTTTGCATTCTATAACTTGGCCGTTGTAGCCTGAAGATACTTTGCATGGTTTACCAGTGGTAAGCTGGCCATACATTGTAACTCCTGCTGCACCTATACCTTGTTGCCCCCGCTGTTGAACGTAGCGATGGAATTTTGTGCCCGCCAACATTTGTCCTAGGGCTTTACCAATTATTGCTTCGGGAATACCTGTCCCGTTGTCTTCCGCTTTGATTTTGTAATGTCCAATATCTTTGTTAAGTTCTTCAACAGTAACGGTTATGTCTGGGAGGATATATGCTTCTTCTGCTGCGTCAAGAGAATTTGTTACATATTCATGTACGATTGTTGTTAAGGATCTTACTTTTCCGGAGAATCCTAGCATCTGCCTGTTCTTCTTGAAAAATTCTGCAATGGAATGTTCCTTAAAATCATTAAACTGGTCTTTTGTCATTTAATATTCCTCCTTTAATCATTGTTATCCATGCCCTATTATTTTTTCATTTAATTATTATTTGTTCATCTTGATTGACTTTTCAACCATCTCATTTGATTATTGGTTGTGTTCAATTTTCATTTGTTGAATTTTTCTTTGAATGTACGAGTAAACATTACCATGCGGTGCGCCGTCCATTAGTTTCATTATTCCGTCAATCACAAGGGCAACGTTTTCAATGTCTCCTATGACTCCTATTTTATTATTATGGATACTTATTTTTACATCGCTTATTTCTTCAAGGTTAAGTTTACTTTTACCTTCTTTTCCTATGACTCTGCCTCTTATTCTTTTCAAATCTTTGGCCCCTACAAAAACTTTGAGTTCAATTATCTTAAAACTTTTGTTATCCTTTATTATTTTTAATGCATCTACTGTTTCAAACCCCAAACTTAATGCGGTTATGACATCTTTTGCAAGATATTCATCAAACGAGTCGCCTTCAAGTTTGACTTCTTCATTCCCAAAAGTTAACTTGACGTTAAGTTTTTTCTGGATAGTGTTTGCATGTTTTTTAATTTTATTAATTTCTTCCGAATCAAAAATAATCTTTTGCATGTGTAATATAGTTACCAATACAGTTTTTAAACATTTTTAAAATAATATTGAAAAAAGAGAAAGAAGAAGGGTTAGTCTATTCATTTCAGTCCCTTGGATTGCATTGTATGTAATCGTTATCCTTAACCATCCAGTGTTCGTCCATTATTGCCTTAGATTCAGCAATTTGTGTTTCAATATCTCTCAGAATCATTATTGGCCCAGAAAACTCATATGATCCTCCTTCATTTTCCACTCGAAAATCAACATTTTCTTCTATTTCTATAACTGCTTCAATCGCGTTTCTCACACTGGTTAGTTTAGGGTCTCTTTCAGGGCGTTTATCCCAGTTTCTCACATTTGTTTCTTTGAACATGATTTTAAAGGAGGAATTTTCAATAACATACTCCTCATTGTTTCTGTACCTTGTCAATTCCCCTGCAAAAACAATTGTTTCAAATTCATTTTTTTCATTTGCGTTTTTTGAAAAGTCTATAATGTATGCGGTTGTAATTGCTCTGGGAATGTTTTCATGATGTGAAAGTGTACAAGGAATTTCAATAATGTTTAATGTTATGCCCTCAGGCAATTGATTTTTATTTTTTGTTCTTTCCGTTGGAGTAAGTTTTTGATCTTCTCTTGGGTTATCCCAGTTACGAAGATGTAAAGTAAACTTTTCACATGGCCCGGTTGGATTTCGTATTTTAGTAAAAAAGTCCCTATCAACATTTTTTGCGTTTCCACATTCAAAACCCACTTCTAAAGGGTTTACTATTTTTCTTTCAATAACACGTTTATTTCCCATTTCAATTCACCTTCAAGTTAATGTGTTGTATTGTGGGTATGTCGTAATCTTTTTAAACCCATTTATTACAACTATTGACGTAGATTATCCAGTTATTTTGTTTTTTGTCTTTGTATTTCAGTTATTGGGTAATTTAATATTAATTGTTTGCTCCCAAAACTTATTTCTGCATTGGATTTTGTCAATTCTGCCCAGAATTTTTCCATTTGATCTGTCCCGCATACTCCTTCTACATCACTTATAAAATTTTGCATGCAAGAAGGTAAATCCTCTTCAAAAGACATGATTAAATTAGCAGTTCCATTTGTTTGTTCCAAATTAAATTGGACAATTTTTGTATCTTGTATTTGTAGGACTTTATTCATAATAAAATAAATAACCTTCGTTGAAGCTGCAGGGTTTGCAAATACGTTATGGTCCTTGTCCGGTTCATTTAATATTGCAGTTATATCTTTCATTCCCATATAATTTGTTCTAAACATCATTTCAAGAATCATTTTCCTTAAATCAATTTTGATAACCCTATCCTCAGGATTATCCTGTGCATCAAGTTTATGTTGGTTTAAATAATCAGAATTGTTTTTGTTTGCTTGTCTTGCTTTTTCAATATTCTTTTTCAATTGTTTAAGAGTTTTTATTATGTTTTCATCTTTTTCATTTGCAATGATAGTTGTTAATATTCGTATGCAGAGTTTCAAATGTCCTTCAACTATGACATTATTGTTTATTGTGTTGTCAACCACTTCAAACAGTCCTCTTCTTTTTTCAACTATTTCCGTTGCTTTTTCTATTAACATGTCTAATGTGCCATCATTTTCAAGATTGTTATTTATAGGTGCGCACCCGTGCGGTGTTTTGTTGTCCAGAATTAAAACCCCTACTGGGCCATGTTGATCCCATAATGGTATTGAAAGAAAACTTTGAATTCCCCAAACGTTTTTTACATAGATTTTGTTCACCAGGCTATCATTTTCCGTGTTGTGAATGTTTGCCCTGGGATGAGTACCTTCCAATAATCCCCACCATACTGGTTTACTGTGAATATCTTTAGGTTCCTTTATTTCTTCCGGGTATTGTGTTGATGCATCCTTGGAAATGTATGCATTTACGAATTTTAGTTTTTTTGTTCCTTTATATATTTCATATCTAAATATTGTGGCTCTCTTTACATTATAACCCGTAACAATTTCTTTTAGAATTGGTTCAAGTTGCTGGCCTAATGGTCCTTGTTTTAAAATTGAATTATGAATAGCATTCATTGTTTTAATTGTTCTCAATGTGTTTGTAAGTACTTTCCCCTGGGTGACCAGACCAACCAATGCGTCTCCAAATTCAGAAGTGGCTCTTGCACCATTGAATGTGTCTTTTATATTTGTTTCAAGAGAACAGCAATCACGATCTTCAGTCCTTGACCTTATAATGAATTTCATTAAAGTATAACATAACTGCCAATGTTTAAAATCATTTCTTTTGTTTATCAATATCTATGAAATATATTTTAAGCAAGATTGAGGATAAAGGTGAGGGCATCCTGTTTTTTCAGCTTAAACCTAAACATCCAGATGATGCAATACTTGTTTATAATCCTGGGCAGTTCATAACCTTGTATATTCATGAAGATGAAAGGAGAGCATATTCTTTAATGAATCTTCCTAATGAAAATAAAATTCTTGATCTTGGCATTAAACTTGCCGGTAGTTTTACTCATCAATTATGGAAGCTTAAAGAAGGGGACGAAATAAATGTTGACGGTCCGTTTGGAAATTATAATTTTTTTAAGGATGAGCCCATTGTTCTTATTGCAGGGGGCATAGGAATATCCCCTATTCTAAGTTATTTAAGGTACGTTGATAAAAATAATATTTCTAAAAACCGCAATATCATAATGTTCTATTCTGACAGAACATTAAATTCAATGGTTCATTATCCTGAAGTTAAAAAAATATGTGAACAAAATAATATTTCGTGCATTTTCATATTTACCAAGCAGGATGATGCGCCAGGCGAGCATGAAAGAATTAATGATTCAATGATTAAGAAATATGTTAAATCTCCTAATGAATATATCTATTTTGTCTGCGGTTCGCTAGGTTTTAATAAGGGAATAAATGAAACTTTGTTGAAATGTGGTGTTGATGAAGACGTGATTCATCTTGAGGGCGGGTAATTATTATATTTTCCTTTTAATGTACTCTCTTTTGAAATAATAGATCCAATTTCTGTGACTTGTTTAAATAATATTTAATAATTCTTTGATTCTTTTTTTACCTTGCGTCAAATTCTCCTTTCCTTTTTTTGTTATTGTATAATATTTTCTTCTTTGTTCAAAATTAGATTCAATCAAACCTTCGTTTTCCATTTTGTAAAGAACTACATAAATAGTTATCCTGCTCGGTTTGAAGCCGAATTTGTTTTCAATTTCTTCATGAAGGTTGTACGCATACTTTTTCTTCTTTTTAAGTAGTGATAAGATATACATCCATAAGTTTCCCTTTGTAAGATGCTCCTCTAATCTTTTTATGGGTTTACTTTTCAGGTCTTTTTTTTGGCTTACCATAATAACTTTCCATCGGCAACTATTTTAAACTTATACTACTATTTTATGGTTATAAAACACTTACTGTCATAGGCAACTTATGTTTATGAATGGATTATGTTTTATGATTAGATAACTAGAAGGTGATTTTATGGTTAAAGTAGCAGTTGTTGGAATTGGAAATTGTTTTGCAGGATTATATCAGGGTTTGGAATATTACCGAAGAACGAATAACACAGTTACAGGTATTATGCATCAAACTATTGGTCCTTATTCGTGGAAAGATATTGATTTTGTTGCAGGGTTTGATGTTTCTAAACATAAAGTAGGTAAAGATTTGGTACAGGCACAGTATGCTAAACCTAACTACGTTGAGTATGTAACAGATATTGCTGATTCAGGAGTTATTGTAAAAGAAGCACCTAAGATGGACGGAGTAGGTAAATACGTTGAAGACTGGTTTGACCCAGTTGAACAAACGAAAACTGATGACGAACTAAGACAAGAGATTATTCAGGAAATCAATGATAAGCAGGTTGAAGTGATAGTCAATTATCTTCCTGTAGGTTCACAAAAGGCAGTAGAATTCTGGGCAGGAATTGCTTTGGAAACCAAGTGTGCGTTTGTCAATTGTATGCCTGTGTTTATTGCCTCTAATGAAGAGTGGAATGACAAATTTAAGACTGCTGGCGTGCCAATAATCGGTGATGACATAAAGTCGCAGGTTGGTGCAACGATTATCCATAGAACTCTTGCAAAGCTTTGTGATGATAGAGGGGCAGTTTTAGAAAACACATATCAACTCAATGTAGGTGGCAACACGGATTTTAAAAACATGCTTGAAAGGAAAAGGTTGATTTCAAAAAAGATTTCAAAGACTGAAAGTGTTCAAAGCCAGCTTTCTGAAAGGTTGCCAGATGATCAGATCCATATTGGGCCAAGTGATTTTGTTCCTTACCTTAAAAACACTAAACTGTGTTTCCTTAACATTAATGCAAATTCATGGGCGAACATTCCATTCAAGATTGATTTAAAACTTGAAGTTGATGACAAGGCAAACAGCGCAGGGATAGTTGTAGATGCTATACGGTTGGCAAAACTTGCACTTGATAGGAAACAGGGCGGTTCAATTGATTCTGCGTCAGCATATTTGATGAAACATCCAAGAGTTCAGATGTCTGACCCGGTTGCCCGTACTAAATTGGAAGAATTTATTAAAAGTTAAAAAAGGTTAGAGCAATCTTTAATAAGAGTGTTTGTTAATTGCTAGTACAGGCAATACAGGGTAATGATTATGTTGAAAGAAAAATTAGGTGGGTTGCAGACATTTTTAGGGAACAATGTATTCAAGCATGTTCCATTTTCCCCTAACCAAATTTCTATTTTGTCATTATTACTTTCTGTTGTAGCTGCTTTTTTTATTATCCAACAAAACGTATTTTTGGGTGCTTTATTATTTTTAATTGCTGGTTTTTTTGATGCAATTGACGGCGCGGTTGCCCGTGCAAAGAATCAGGTTACTAAGTTTGGAGGTTATCTTGACGGGGTCATTGACCGGTTCGTTGAAGCTATATTTTTATTTTCATTAATGTTTTATCCCTTTCCCATAGTATTTGTTTCACATCAGATTTGGCTGGCAATTTTAATATTTATTGGTACGTGTATGCCTTCCTTTGTCCGGGCGTATGCTGAACACAAACAAATATTGACTCATGAACAGGCCACTAAACTTGGCGGGTTCGCAAGAACTGAACGCGTTCTCCTTATTGTAATATCTTTAGGGTTAAGTTATTTTGATTTACATTTCTTTGTTTATGGAGTAATTTTGTCAATAATTTTGTCTTTTATTACTGTTGCCTATAGAATCTATAGGGTTTATAAGAATTAATAATCTAATGATTCTTTAATTAAAATGACAATAATGATAATAATGTCAAATTGATGTCAAATGGAAATAATGGTGAGTCAATGTTAAAAGCAATAATATTCGATATAGATGGAACCTTAATTGAAAGTCAACAATGGCAATATGATACCTGGGTAATTGTCTTAAACAAATATAATGTAAAGTTAAGCAAAGAATATTATGTGCCTAATCTTTTAGGAGTTGAAGCCAAGGTTCAGGAACCTATACTTAAAAAGAAGTTTAATCTGGATTTGCCTGAGGGTCAGTTGATGAAAGAGAAAGAGGACTTAATATTAAAATGGGTTTCTGAAAAGGAGTTGCCTATCATTGATACTGTTTTTGAAGTTCTTGATGATGTGAAGAAACATGGTTTGAAAATCGCATTTGCAACGTCATCTCCTTATGAAGAAGCCAGGATTAAAATCAAAAGGGCTGGGTTTGATAAGTATTCAAATATTCTTGTTACAAGAGATGATGTTAAAAAAAGTAAACCTGAACCTGAAATATATTTGTTAACTGCTGAAAAGCTCGGTGTAAAGTTTGATGAATGCGCGGCATTTGAAGATTCCCTTCCTGGTGTGAAATCATCTAAGAATGCAGGCATGTATGCTATTGCGGTTCCAACTTCATGGACACAAGCACAGGACTTTTCATGCGCTGATTTTTTGGCAAGGGACATCATGCAGGGCTGGGAACATTTGAAAAACAAAGGGCTGGATGAAAAGAAAAAGGTTTAATAAGATATAAATTTTAATAGTATTATGAAAAAACCTGCAAAACGCATAACAAAACATGCAAAACACATGAAAAATCCTGCAACGCCTAGACAATCAGGACAAAAAACGTTTAAAAAAATAATAGTAAACAAGCAATTATTAAACAATCGAACCTCAAACAAGCAATCATTGACCCATGGAACATTGAAAATGGATTTACATGTGCATACCTGGTTTTCTAAGGATTCCTTTATTAAAATTAAAGATCTTGTAAGGATTTGCAGAAGAAAACGTATAATTCCTGCGATAACTGACCACAATACTCTTGAAGGGGTAGTTTATTTAAGAAAAAAGTATCCTTCCTTTAAATTCATCCCTGGGATAGAAATTTCAACCAAACAGGGTCATTTAATTGCATATTATGTTAACGAAAACATTCAGAAAGGATTATCTTTTGAAGCCACCTTGGAAATTATCAAGGAACACGGCGGCATTTCCTGTGCACCTCATGCCTTGGACAGTTTTCGTAGTGGGATCACAAATCCTTTACTTTTATCCAAATGCGATTTGATTGAAAGTTATAATTCAAGGACACATGATAATTCAAAGGCAACAGGGTTTGCAAATATTAATAATAAAGTACATACTGTTGGAAGCGATGCGCATTTTAATTTTGAAATTGGACAAAGTTATGTAACTGTTAAAGAGTTTGATTTAAGTGATCCTTATCAGTTTTTCAGGGCACTGAACCATCCTGTAAAATTTGTTCATGGTCAGTCTCCATTTTATGTTCATGGTACAACTACCTTGTTTAAATATCTTAAACCGTTGTTCCATGGTCCTTAAGGATTTCCAATGGTCTATAGTTCGGTGCCCGTTAAATTTTTAAACTAAGACAATTGTAACAAATATATGCCAAACTTGAAAGATTATGGGTTCAGTCCAAAGGATTGCAAATTTTTAGTTTCCTTTTGTCGCAAGGTTATCCTGCACTATTTTAAAACTGGTGAAAAGATTGAATTTGATTATGTTTCAAATCCTCAATTTCAACAAAAAATGGGAATTTTTGTTACTATTAAAACTTATCCTGATTCCGAATTACGTGGGTGTATCGGCTTCCCAAAACCTATAATTTCATTGGGGGATGCCCTTATTGAAAATGCATTAAATGCTGCATTTAATGATCCACGGTTTCCTCCGCTTGTTGAAAGTGAACTTGATCATGTTATTTTTGAAGTATCGGTGTTAACTCCTCCTGAAGAGATAATTGTTGAAAATCCTAAAGATTATCTTAAAACTATTAAGATTGGAAAGGATGGATTGATTATCAAATACGGTTCTGTAAGCGGGTTATTGCTCCCTCAGGTGCCTGTTGAATATAACTGGAATGTCACTCAGTTTCTTGAAGCGTTATGTGAAAAGGCCGGCTTGCCAAAACATATGTGGGCCAACCTTACTGTACAGATTTTTACGTTTAATGCTCTTGTTTATGGTGAAGACCAACCTGGTGGCAAGGTTAATAAAGTTAAATTGATTATTTAATTGTAATTGAGTGTTTGGTTGTAAGTGTCGCACATCAAGAATTATATCTATTTGGTGTGCTATGAATATGATGTTTTGGTGAGATACATGGAATTGCCTGTTAATGTTAAGAAAATAAAAGACAGAATCTTTTTTTCAATCCCTGTTAAATTTTGGTCAGGGTCAGTTGACACTCTTAAAGGTCAGTTGATAAATGATACTTTAATAATTCCTTTCCATGATTATGTGCTTGGCGTTTCTGATGAGGAAATGTTATTATTAAAAAAGATAAATAAGTTGCGATACGATCAAAGGAAGGTTATGATAGTGGATGCGACATTGTCCCAGAAGGAAAAGGACATAATACAAGGTTTGATCACAAAAGGGTTAGTTACCTTGTATGCAAAAGGTAAGTATGCACAGGATCCTACTTATATCTTGTCAGATGTTGTTGCCTTTATTCTTAAGAATTCTGATTCTGGTGTCCCTTCAAATATTGAATCCAAGTCTTCTACTGTTCCTGAAAAGGAAATTCCAAAAGAAAAGGAAATTCCTAATTATTTGATATTAGAGTCGAAAGGAGAAGCATCTCAGATAAGCAGTAAATATGCTGTTGAAATTAAGGCAGGCAAAATGTTTGGCGTTAGGGATATGAAAGATAAGAATTTTTATGTTTTATCTTCAAAGTTTTATAATGAGATATTCCCTCAGATAATTAAAATTCTTGCTGATTCTCCTAAAAATATTGAGGAAATATCAGACAAGCTTGTGTTTAATGATTATAAAATCAATGATACTGAGAAACCAGAAGTTGGCAAAGCTTTAGTTTTTTTGATGAGAGAAAAAGGAGAAATTTATTTCAACAATGGCCGGTATGTTATTGCTTAAGTTGTATGTTCTGCTTAGTGTAGGTTTCATCCAGCATATTCTCTTTTTATTATACATTTTCTTTCACTTGTTTTTGATTTCCTTGTATGTTTTGTCTAAAGGGGTTAGTATTTTTCTTTTAAAATGTTGACTTCCAAATTTTAATACCATTTCTCCATGTGTTCTAGCTTCTTCAAATCGTTGCATTTCGTTTAATAACAATGTTAAACGGTAATGTGCATGAATGTATTTTGGGAATAATTCTATTGATTTTTGCAGATAATCAAATGCTTTTGTCAGGTTTTGAATGGATATGTAATATTCTCCCATTCTTAAATTAAATATGGCGCAATCTGGTGCAAGTTTCAAAATCCTTTTTATTTCCTTTTCAGCGTTTTCGTTTGAATGTTGTTTTTGTGCAATCTCCCTTGCCAATGTAGCTATGGGTATCTGTTCCTCTTTTAATTCATAAACATATTCGTAGTTATATGGGATTAAATCACTAGGATAGAACTTTCCGTTGGTTGTTTCTAACACGTAATCGTCTGTTGTTATAAAACAATGGTTTTTGTTTTTTTTGTTTATTGCCCAAACTAATTTTGTGTCAATATTCATTTCTCCTGCTATGATGTGTATCAGTAAAGAAGAATTATCGCAAGTGAATCGGCATTTTTTATAACCTAATATTGATTTTGTCAAAAAGTCAGATGGGTTTTTATTGTATTTGATCCCTTCTTTTCGCATTATTTTCCATATATTTTTTAAGAAAGTTATTTGCGTATCTTCATCAGTTTCAGAAGCAAGTTTTTTTGTTGCTTTCTCCTTGATTGCATTAGTAATATTTTTCCAAGCTTTTGATGCTTTGTCAATTTCCTGTTTTTTAAAAAAGTGGCGTTCTATATTAAGTATTTTTCTAATGGTTTGTCGTGAAGCCGTGTGCAATCCTGATTTGGGTTGCACTTTGTTTTCACTAGGAATGTTTAATTGTATCCTGTTGCATTTTCGTGATGCCAAGGGAGCCATAATGTTATATCTGTTGTAAGATTATGTTTTTAAACATTCTGTTTGAGTTATATGTTAAATATGTAAGTGTTTGTATAAGTTATTGTTGTGAAATCCTTTGTTTTGTATATTTTTACCCTTGTTTCACATAGCTGTTGTTTTCACAAAAATCCGGCATATTATCAAAAATGCATAAAATGTATTCAATGTTTTCAATATTTACATATCCTTTTACAGTATTACTTTGGATAATGCCACTAATGTTTGCAGTTATTATATATGCAGGATAAATATTTGAATTGTTTTTGTAATTTTGAATCAATTCATTGTTCGTGTTTTCATCTGCTTTATAATATATAATCTCCAGATCAAATTTGTCTTTCAAATTAGAAGTTTCAAGATCTTCTTTACCTTGTTTACAATACTGGCAATTTGTATATATGTAATGGATGTGGTATTGATAATCAGTATTATTGTCATTTAAATCTATATTTTCATTAATTGTAAGGTTTTCATCAACCCTATTTCCATAATCTTCACTTTCTTTTCTGCTTTTACTTTCCGCTCCAACTTTTC